>NZ_CP040106.1:0-62500 GCF_005281475.1 Echinicola rosea
AGCTATTTTCGATTTTTAATTTAGATATATTTTCCCCAAATTTGTTGCCCTTCAATGGTGAAGCGGAGCATCTATAATTCTTTCTTGTAACCTATTATAAATGAATTCAGAGGCCAAAGCAGTATGGGACGAGTGTTTGCGTATCATCCAAGAACACGTAAACGAACAAAGCTTTTCCACTTGGTTTAAACCCATAAACCCGGTGAGATTGGACGGTTCTGTACTTACCATTCAGGTACCCAGCCAATTTTTCTATGAGTGGCTGGAGGATAATTATGTACAGGTGTTAAAGCTTGCCATCAAAAATATCCTAGGCCCAAATGGCAAGCTGGAATACGCTGTGGTAGTGGACAGGGGAAACTCCCAAAACCAACCTTACGTGGTCAGCTATCCACAAGGCAATATCAATCCTAACAAGAAGAAAAACGAAAAACAGGTAAAGGAAGAGCGGAGAAGTCCTTTTGAAATGCAATCACTGGACGCCCAAGCGCTCCTAAACTCTAACCTTAACCCGAACTACTCCTTCAACTCTTACATCGAAGGAGACTGTAACCGTTTGGCGCGCTCTGCTGGCTATGCCGTAGCCACCAAGCCCGGAGTGACCTCCTTCAACCCGCTAATGATCTATGGCGGTGTCGGACTTGGCAAAACGCATTTGATCCAAGCTATTGGCAACGAAATCAAAAATGGACCCGAGGACAAATTTGTGCTCTATGTCTCTTCTGAAAAGTTCGTCAATCAGTTCATGGATTCCATAAAGGATGGAAATGTAAAGAGCTTTACCAATTTTTACATGCAGGTGGACGTATTGATCATCGATGACATCCAGTTTTTGGCGGGCAAGGACAGGACACAGGAAATGTTCTTCCATATCTTCAACCACCTCCACCAAAGCAAAAAGCAGATCATCATGACTTCAGACTGTCCGCCTAGGGACCTCAAAGGTCTTGAGGAGCGATTGCTTTCCCGTTTTAAATGGGGACTGACAGCGGATCTGCATATGCCGGATTTTGAAACCAGGGTGGCCATTATCAAAAGGAAGATGCAGACAGAGGGCATTTATATCCCTGATGATGTCATCGAATACTTGGCCTACACCGTGGACACCAATATCCGTGAACTGGAAGGCGTATTGATCTCGTTGATTGCCCACGCCTCGCTTAACCGGGTAGAAATTGACTTGGGACTGGCAAAGACGATCATGAAAAACATCGTCAAGGACATTGAAACAGAGGTAGGTATTGACTTTATCCAAAAAACGGTATCGGACTATTACGGCATCAAGCTAGATGACCTAAAAGCCAAAACCCGTAAAAAGGAAATTGTGGTGGCAAGGCAAGTAGCCATGTACTTTTCCAAAGAATTTACCAACCACTCCCTAAAGTCAATTGGCTATCATTTTGGAGGACGGGACCACAGTACGGTCATCCACGCTGTCCAGACGGTCAATGACCTGATGGAAACGGATACTTCCTTTCGAAACGCCATCAATGAGCAGCGTAAAAAATTTAAAATGAGGTCTTACTAATGGGTAAGACCTTTCTTTTTCATGGGCGACCAAACCAGCCCATCCACTTCCTTCAATGGGAAACGTAGCTCGGTCAAGCCCAAGGAGTAAGGGCCTATTTCATAACTATTGTACACCATAACGAATTCATCGCCCTCATACCCCATTGCTACAGGTAAAAAAAACTCCCCATCATCAAGAAAAAACCTACCGTCTTCTTTTAAGCTCACTTGAGCATCCACTTCATGGAATTCCCTGAACGCTATTCTCGCTTTTTCCAGCAGTGCTGATTCATTCAACACCAGATCTTCATTTTTCAGCAGACGAAGTCCTTCAAGGTCAATGTTCATGAACAAAACCGAATAATTGGGATGTGCACCTCCCGTAAAACTGCTATTGGTGAACATCAAGGACATCACTTTGCTGCTTTCAAAAACCACCTCTCCTGCTGTATTCAAAAACCAAGACAGGGATGTTTCTGGAAAATCATGCGCCATTTCTTTATACTCCCCCAAAAACATCTCCGCGGCTACCTCCACACTATCGGTTTGGGGTGAGGCTTCACCCCACTGCAGATACATCAACAACTGCTCTTTCACATGAAGATTAAGCCAAGTTGTCAATTGCTGGTCATCCCCTGAAAACCGCGGGTAGTTTATCTTTACTTCCGCGCAGGCACTGTCCTTACCTACGCATGCTTGGCGTTGGACACTAGCTTGGCTGTAGGCAAGGTCATCCTCTTTATGGCGTCCATTACTTTTGTCATTGCAGCTTACAAGGATCGCTAGTCCGATCATCAGAAAATACTTAACCATATTAACTGCTTTTTGATGATAGTTTCTTAAAGAACTCCTCTACCAATTTCCTTGCCACATTGGCCGGCGAAGCTTCTGCCTGCTTCACTTCAGCTACGGCCTTTGCCATTTGTTCCTTTACCGCTGGATTATGATAAAATTTCTGCTCCAAAATCCGTTGGACATGGGCATAAAACCAATAGGTGCGCTGGTTCAGCCGGTTTTGCTCTAAAAATCCTGATTGCTGAATAGTGGTAAAATAGTCTTCCGTGACTTTCCATATATCACCAAAACCACTTCCCTCCAAACTGGACGCCAACATCACCTTACCCTGGCCATGGATTGCTTCTTGGTGTAAAAGATGAAGGGCACCCTCCAGTTCTTTTTGTGTTTGCTTGGCCTTCTCCAAGTTAGAACGGTCAGCTTTATTGACGACAATGGCATCCACCATTTCCATAATCCCTCTCTTTACTCCTTGAAGCTCATCGCCGGATTCCGGCTGCACCAATAGCATAAAAAAATCCACCATTTCCTTCACCTGCACTTCAGACTGCCCCACGCCAATGGTCTCTACAATGACCACCTCATAGCCAGCCGCTTCGCATAGCAGCATTGCCTCCCTGGTAAAAGCCGAAACCCCTCCTTGATGGCCACTTCCTGGAGAGGGGCGGATAAAGGCCTTTTCAGTTTTGGAAAGCTGCTCCATTCGGGTCTTGTCCCCCAAGATACTTCCTCCTGACTTGGCACTGGAAGGATCCACACTCAATACGGCCAGTCGAAGCCCTTTTTTTATTACCTCTTTGCCAAGCTGCTCTATAAAAGTGCTCTTGCCGACTCCTGGTGCTCCAGTTATCCCAATCCGCTTGGATCTACCTGTATGGGAAATTAGCATGTTGATGACTTGGTCGGCTATTGCTCGATCTGACTCTAACCTGCTTTCTACCAAGGTAATCGCCCTACTGAGCATGGCAAGGTCACCGGACAAGACCCCATCCGCATAATCAACTGCCTTCCACCTATTTCGTTCATTTTTAGACATTACCGCAAACAGCCCTTTTGATTACCTAAATGGATACTTTTTGAAGTACTCCTCTCCCATTGCCTTTTTTTCATACTTTCCAATGCAATCAGGATACCGTGCAGGGTCAAAATAAGGCTCCTCACCGTTGATATCTTCAGGTGCTTGTGTATTTTCCATAAAAAAATACACCTGCGTCTTTCCATATTTAGTGTGGGGCATCAGCTTGCCATACTGCTCCAATTCATGCCAAACCGTATCGGACACCTCCACCGCATAGATTCGCCTAATGGGCCCGGTATTATTCTCATTTCTGTAAGCGGACACTTCCCGAAATGTGGTATGTAAATCCTTGACACCAGGCTGAGTGAACGTATCGTTTACCATCCAAACCAGTAGCACCAGCACCAGTATCCCAATCAAATAATAAAGCTTTTTGGTGTTTTTCATAGTTAACGCTTATTCGTTGTCAAAAATCATTTGACATATCATTTTTTATTAGCCATTCTCTTAAACCCGGAATCAATGCCGTTTAGTTAGTATGTACCTGGAAATATTGGTTCTATTGTTTTTCTGCTAAATTCCAAGATGGTTTTCATCTCTTTACCTTTGTCACTTTTTTGCTTCAGGTAAAAGAAGTGACCAAAAAACCCCGCCGCTACGCCACGGCGCACAGGTGTGCAGCTATTGGCCTAAAATTAAAACCTTCCCTCATGCAGGCAAACTCCTCCTTTTCTAGCAGTCAACATTCTTTTTGGCTAGTATTTCGTCAAACAAGCCTGCCTTCTTGCCCACCCGCTTTTTAATTTCTTAACGCCCAATACCTGCAAGGCGGATCCATTTTGTACATATTTTAAAAGGCCATGGATTAAAATTTAGTTTTCATTATCAAATATTGAAATCGCTAGTCATTTACTAAAGTCCTATTGTGTTTCTCTTTGCTCCAAAATACCCCCACCTAACCTCCCCTAAAACGGGAGGATCAAGTCTCACTTCTCACATTTCAATACTTTTTTACATTCCCCTTTCCACTTCCTTAGTTAACCCTTAATTTAGGGGAAAAATTTGGATATGGGGTTCGAATATCTCAAAGCACTGCATATAATCTTTATAGTCACCTGGTTTGCTGGTTTGTTTTACATTGTAAGGCTTTTCATTTACCAAACCGAGGCGATGGAGAAATCTCCCGAGGAGCAAAAAATCCTCAAACCCCAATTGGACATCATGGCCAAGAGGCTCTGGCTGGGCATCACTTGGCCATCTGCTATTTTAACGTTGATTTTTGGAACCTGGACGCTTACTTATCGTTTGGGTTATTTGGAACTTGGCTTTATGCATGCCAAACTGGGATTCGTAGTTCTGCTGTACATTTATCATTTTATCTGCCATCGCATCTACAAAAACCTCCAAAACGGCATCGTCAAATGGAGCTCTACCAAACTGCGGATATGGAATGAAGTAGCGACAGTATTACTCTTCGCCATTGTCTTCCTGATCGTCCTCAAAAACCTCCTGAACATGCTATGGGGTCTAATAGGACTAATTGGACTGAGTATCCTCCTAATGCTCGCCATCAAATGGTACAAGAAAAAGCGACATCAACAATAAAATAAAGGAATCAACACCATGGTCAAACACAACCTTTTCATATTTATCCTCCTATCCAGTATTCTGACGGTTTGGAACTGCACTTCAAAATCTGATGGCCAAAAAAAACTCCCATATCTGGGTTTCAAACAAGCTGAAGAAAAAACCGTCAATGGCAAAACCGTTACCGACACCCTGTACCACACCATCGCCCCTTTTTCTTTTACGGACCAGGATGGAAATACCATAACCAATAGTGATGTTAAAGGGAAAGTTTACGTGGCTGACTTTTTCTTCACCAGTTGTCCCACCATTTGTCCTATCATGAAAACCCAGATGCTAAGGGTATATGATGCATTCAAGGACAATCCTGACTTCCAGATCTTGAGCCACTCCATAGACCCTACCCATGACACGGTAGCAGTGCTAAAAGACTATTCGGTAAAATTGGGCATAGAAGACGCCTCCACTTGGCACTTTCTTACTGGAGAGCAGGAAAAGATTTTTGAAATTGGCCAGACCAGTTACCTGGCCACGGCAATGGAGGACAAAAATGAACCCGGAGGTTTTCTGCATAGCGGTGCATTTATCCTAATTGATCGTGCGGGCCATATCCGAGGTGTCTATGACGGCACCAAAGAAGACCAAGTCGATGAATTGATGAAGGACATCCCTAAAATACTGCATAATGGTAAGGAACACTCTTAAATGGATCTTGGCTTGGTGTTTTGCCCTCTTCTTCGTGACGGTCGCTTGCAAATCGGATAATAAAAATGATGACGGGCTAATTTCCCTAAATGAAATCGAAGACATCAAAACCCGCCAATACGCCATCGAAGGGCAATTGCTGTACGCCAAATACTGTGCAAACTGCCATCAAAAAGAAGGCAATGGGCTGGGAAAGCTCATTCCCCCTTTAATTAATGCTGACTTCATGCTAAATGACACAGGCAGGACCATCCGACTTATCAAACACGGCATCCAAGGCGAAATCACTGTAAATGGTATCAACTATAACCAACCCATGCCTGGGAATCCCCAGTTGACCAACTTGGAAATTGCTGAAATAGCCACTTATATTTATACGGTCTTTGGAAACCAGGAAAAACGGGTTGAAGTCAGTCAGGTGAAAAAATACTTAAAAGTCGATTGAGGCCTCTACAAATCCTTTTTCCTAACGGAACAACCTACCTGAACCAAATCCTGTCTGATCGATCAGAAGGACCTTGCTTCTTCCAATGCTTCTGTAATATCTTCATTTACTTTGACCACTTTATTTTTCTGGTCCTCAAGGTAAGCAATTACCTGCTCCGTCTCCATCCCTTCAAAATCCACTTTGTACTGCCGCATCCATACAAACATTCCCTCGTAAGCATCCTCTAGCTTTTTGGCCACTTTGCGCATCTCATCGGCCTTAGCTTTGTTTTTAGCCGAATCAGCAGCCATTATCTTTCCTGAGGCTGCCATTAGTCGCTTTTGTTCTTCCTTAATCTTTCCCATGAGCGGCATCACTTCATCATGGATCCCCAAAACTTCTCCCTTAAGTTTATCCACTTCCTTTTGGTGACCATTACACGAGACCAGTATTCCCGTAACAAAAACCAATACAATTATTTTCCAATATATCTTCATAACCTGCATTTGTAGCTTTATAATTTGGCTATTCAAAAATCACACCAACCCATCTTAAAACACAAAAGTCACATTTTTTATTTAAAAACCAACATAAAACCACAAACACTTTCATTGGAATTATGTGCTGTTTCATCTTTTCGGCTTTATACTACTCCTAGATCAATAAATGACTATTCTTAAAAGAATACCTCCTTTAGTAGTAAAAACATAACCGTAACCCTTATTTTTACGGGGCGTGTCCATCGCCATATCCTATGGCCCTATGAACACGACAATTTCAGGAAAAACCATCAATGCTAACAAAGAATTTATGAAGCCATTTTGTTTTGCCGGGGACAATATCGTTGACAGCGAGAAAGCAAGTCTCCACCCACTGGACATTGGACTGATCAGAGGTTATGCGGTTTTTGATTTTTTCAGAACAGTTGATTACGTTCCATTATTTTTGGAAGACTACCTGGATCGCTTTGTCCAATCGGCAGCCAAGGCCCACCTACACCTCCCGTTTGACGAAAACCAATTAAAGCGCATTGTTTTGGAACTGATAGAAAAGAACGACCTCAAGCAGGGGGGGATTAGAATGATCCTGTCCGGAGGTGTGGCTGAAAATCATTTTTCTCCAGACCATGGAAGTCTATTCATATTCTGTGAGGAGCTGCTAATGCCGTCCAATGAAAAATACAGCAAAGGTGTCCATCTTTTGACCGCTGAATATATCCGGCCGATCCCTGAAATCAAAACGACCAATTACGCTCTTCCTGTCTATCTCAGTGCCAACTGGAAAGCCAATGGTGCAGAAGATGTTTTGTACTACGCCAATGGGGTGGTATCCGAAAGTTCCAGAAGCAATGTCTTCATCGTGAAAAAGGATGTTATCAGCACACCCCAGTCCAATATCCTTAAGGGGATCACCCGAAAAAACATCTTGGAACTCGCCCCACACACTCAGATCCGGGACATCACACTGGAGGAGGTCATGGCGGCAGATGAAGTGTTCATGAGTAGTACCACAAAGCGGATTTTACCCATCACCAAAATCGATCACAAACCTATTGGTACCGGAGAGGTGGGTAAGCACACCCTGCGATTAATGGACCTCTTCAAAAATATGGAAAACGAAAAAGCCCTCTGAGAGGGCCTTTTCTTTTACATTACCAACTCGGCATCGGTCAATATGTACATTAATTTTTCCGGGTCTTTGGCATTTAGCTTCAATGTGCCCTTTACTTTGACACGCTTGGAAGTATATTCGATGGGATCCGCCATCATCACCTCCATGACCGTTTCTGGCCCACCTGAACCACAAAAAAAGCACTCGGCCAAAGGCAAAGAGGATAAAATGATGTGCTCAGGCTTAAACATCCCCTCGAATGGTATGATATAACCTTCCGCTGAAACTTCCTCACCTTCCAGCTCCTGAATATCCTCGCTAAAGACGGGAAGGTAAAGCTCCCCATACTCATCTTCCCCAACCTCATAGGTTACTCCTGTCAATGTCTTCCATACATTGTCATCCTGCGCCTTGCTGACTCCGCAAATAGCCATCAGCCCTACTGCAATTACGCTAATTTTTAATCTCATGGTATTGTATTAATCTCTATGTTATTTCGTCAGTTGCTTGGCAATATCCGTATGATACGCGCCCGTGGCGGGTATCAATGAAGCGGCGACCCCAACGGCCACGGCATATACGACGATCCAAACTTCATCCTGTAGGAATACCCAAGCAGAAATATTGCTCAAAGCTCCCTGTTCTTGACCTATAACCAAGAACGACAGAAAAAGGTGCCCTATCAGGATCCCGGTCAAGGCTCCCAAGAATGTCAAAATCACTCCCTCTAGGACAATATGGACAAATAATTGTCCCTTGGAAGCACCGATCGTACGCATGACGGCCAAATCGTACTTCCGCTCTTTCAAGGAATTGTACAGTGCAATAAAGATGCCCAAGCCAGCGATGAAAATAATGATAAAGGCCAAACCTTTGATCAACTTAATCCCAACGCCCAATAATTCAAACAAGCGTGCGATCTCAAACGAGGGGGAAGCAGCCTGCAAAGAACTCCGGCTATTGATAAACCTGGGGAGCTTTACAGCGGCCATTGGACTTCTGTATTGGATCAAAAGAGTCGTCACTTCTCGCTCTTTCTCCGTATCGGGAAAACCATGTTTCGCCACTTTCTTTTCCATGGCAGCATGATCATGCTCCTCTCCTTCATCATGGGTAAACCACACCGACTCCAGAGCGGTAAGGA
Organism: Echinicola rosea; assembly: GCF_005281475.1. Lineage (NCBI taxonomy): Bacteria > Pseudomonadati > Bacteroidota > Cytophagia > Cytophagales > Cyclobacteriaceae > Echinicola > Echinicola rosea. The sequence continues at coordinate 8,797 of NZ_CP040106.1, forward strand.
TTAACTTGTCCACCACTTTACCAGATGGGGCCAAAATCCCCTTCACGACATAGTGATGATGGTCATGCTCATGACTGCCGGTTTCGATTCCATGCGAACCCAAAAACTCATCTCCTACTTTCAAGTCAAGTTTTTTGGCTACCTCACTGCCCAATACGACATCAAATGGACGTTCCCATCCCTTCCCATTGGCAAATGCTGTCTGGTACAGTTCCAAGTAATCATAATTGGTCCCTACGATCCTATATCCCTGATAATTATCTCCCAACCCCAGCGGAATTGCATTCTTTATCAGCCGGTTTCGAGAGACTCCCTTGGCTTCTTTTAAATCAATATTGCCCGTAGGAAAATCAATGTGATAGACACTGGACAAAATCAACTGTAACGGACTGCCCTTGGCTCCGACCACCAAGTCAATGCCCTTGGCATCCTTACTCATTTGATTCTCGAACTGGTCCTGCATCAGCAGTAAAACCGTAATAATCGCCAGTCCTAAAGCAAGTAGCAAAACATTAAGTCCTGTATTGAGCGGTTTGGAAACCAGGTATTTCCAGCTTATTTTCAGCATATTCATCGTTTTCCTCCCATCATGATTTGGTTTGGTACATGTTCTTTCACGCGGTGGTCATGTGTCACGATAATCAGTGCCGAATGCATTTTCTTTGCTTGTTCCTTTAATAAATTCACAACTATTTCTGCATTTTCATCGTCCAAACTGGCAGTAGGTTCATCCGCCAATACCACTTTGGGATTGTTTACCAATGCCCGGGCGATGGACACCCGCTGGGCCTCGCCTTCGCTGAGTGCTGTTACTTTTGATCCTGCCTTGTGCGAAATGCCCAGATCCTGCAAGAGCCTATCAATTAGCCCATGATCGTAACTTCCCGAAAAATACTGTGCCAACCGAAGATTTTCCTTGACGCTCAGCGGGGCAAGGATATGGGGCTTTTGAAAGACCATTCCGATATTAGCTCCTCGGAACTTGTCCAAACGGGCTCCTTTCAAGTCGTATATCCGCGTATTGTCGATCTGCACCACCCCGCTGATTGGCCTTAGCAAGCCTCCCAAAATATTAAGCACAGTAGTCTTTCCACTTCCGGACGCCCCTAGCACCAATAGTTCTTCTCCCTCTTGAAGTGTTATATCAGGAATGGGAAGGGTATGTCCCTTTTCATAATAAAACGAAATATCCTTGGCAAGAATCATATCAATTGATTGGAATGTTGACAGTAAATATAGAGCCTTTCCCTGCCTTGCTTTCGACAGTGATCTCTCCTTTTAGTACTTCTACGCATTTCTTTACGATCGATAGCCCTAGGCCAGATCCTTCTGTGATCCCTACATTTTTTGCCCTAAAAAAACGATCGAACAGTTGGGATTGTTCCTTTTCCGGAATCCCAATACCATCATCCTCGATCTTGGCGGTCATAATATCATCTTTAACAGCCACGCTAAACATTACTTTGCCCTTGTTTTTGGAATATTTCACTGCATTGCTAAGCAAGTTTTCAAAGACCTGATAGAGCAAATCGGTATCTGATTTAAGCGTTTTGGGAACATCCGTAAAAGAAGTCTCCATGGTCACATCCTTATCGTTATTGGCCTTGACCACATCGATGACCTCATTAAAGAAAGCTGCTGTAAAAAACCGGGAAGGCTTATAATCGATCTTATTGGCATCAGCCTTACCGAAAAACAGGACTGAAGTAAGCAGATTGTTCAGGTTCCGAACGGAATTTTCGATCTTCCGCGAGTGCTTCATCAGCTTCCCCTTCATCGGATGGTCTTTTTCTGAATATATCTGGAGCAGCTGCGCAGAGCTAAGGATAGAAGTCAAGGGGGTCTTAAATCCATGCGACACATTCTGAACTATCTTTGATTTCAACTCCCCTATTTCACGTTCTTTTTCCAGTGCTTTTTTCAGTTCCTTGTTTGCCTCATTGAGATCAGCAGTGCGCTGGCGTACCTTTTCCTCTAGCTCATTATTAAGTTTTTGGAGTTCTTTTTCCTTTTTATCCTTGAAGATCGCAAGTTCGATCATCATATTGAGCTCCCGGATATTAAAAGGCTTTATTACATAGGCACTGGGATTGGTACCGGCTATTTTCTGGAGGGTATCTTCATCAGAACTGGCCGTAAGGTACACGACGGGGATATCAAATTTCTCATTGATGATTTCCGTGGTTTTGATCCCATCCAGTTCTCCTCCTAGATTAATGTCCATCATCACCAGCTCCACATACACTTCTTCCATGATATCCAATGCCTCCTCACCAGTGGCTGCGATCCCCATGATTTCATGGTGGTTCTTTTCCAGGGCTTTCTTCAGCAACAGGGCAGAAACATTATCATCTTCTACTATCAGGATTTTAAGTGCGAGCATAACTTTCCGTTTGAGTCAAAAAAAGATCACGTATTTTTTTACAATAATAAGCATATTTTAATTGACAGGAAGAATCACCAAGACGGTAGTTCCTGCATTTTTCTTACTCTTTATTTCAATGGATCCACCAAGTAGTCCCACCAAGCTCTTGGTAATGGACAATCCCAGCCCCGTGCCTTCGAACTGACGGTCATATCCCGCACTCTCCTGTTCGAATGGTGCATAAATTTTATGGATAAACTCCTCACTCATCCCGATGCCATTGTCGCTGACCTCAAGGTGGATTTTATCATCTGCTTTTTTCAGTCTCACCTTGATAAGCCCCTCATCAGAGTACTTGATCGCATTCCCGACGATATTGTTGACGATCATTTCAAAATACCGCTTATCCACTTTTGCCACAAACGGCTTGGTCGCAAACCGAGCCGTCAGTAAAAGGTTCTTTTTCATCGCCAACGTCTTCAATGGAATCAACAAATGGGACAGAAAATCATTGATATTGATCTCTTCATAATCCACCTCCATTTTATTGGCTTCGATCTTGGCCATGCTGAGAATACTATTTATCGTGTGCAATAAGCGCTCCCCACTTTCCATAATTATTTCTAATTGCCCGACCAAAGAGTGGTTGTCCTTATTTTGGAATATGATATTCTCCGTGCTGCCCAAAATCCCATTGAGCGGCGTCCTGATCTCATGGCTCATATTGGACAGGAAATTGGTTTTTATCCGGTTGGCTTCCTCTGCACGTTCCTTGGCTTCCTTTAGTCCTTCCTCATAGATTTTCTTATCAGTGACATCCCGAAACACCATCAACACAATATCATCACTTTTTTCAGGGTTTACTTTGGTTACAAAAAGATCAATATTTTTATAACCACTGTGAAAAGGCATATACGCTTCCATAGAACCGCTTACACTTTTGGAAATAAGCTGAAGAATTAAATCCTTGTGCTCATAATAATACTCTGGTTTTTTAAAAAACTCCTTAATATGCCTTCCGGTAAACTGCCTATACGCCTCTACTCCGGCCATTTTGGTCATGGATGGATTTACCGCCAATACATCCCCTTTTAAATTAAGAAGCATGAACCCATCCTGTGAACTCTCCCAAACATTTTTGAACTGGTCCTCTGCCGTTTTGATCTCCTGATTCTTCTCATCGATGCTTTTCTGAAGCACCCCTTGCTCCTTAAACTGCGTAATCAGTACGTTCAGGCCAAAGCCCAGCATTAACAGAAAAAGTATTACGACCCCTATAAACCAAGACTGCAAATAAGTGGGTTTGATGATCGAAAACTGCTCGGAGCTGGCAATACCTGAAGAAAACTGCCCTCCCAGACTGGCCTTCACCTTTAACTGGTAATCCCCCGGGGGCAGGTTATTAAAATGAAGTTTGTTGGTTCTCGGATTTTGAATATACTGCCAGTCATCATGAAATCCTTCCAATTTATAACTGACCGTAAAATTTGCTAATTGCAAGAAACTTATCGCACTAAACTCAAACTCTACATTATTAAGTTCATATGGAATTTTATCTCTTGAGATCTTTCTATCATCCTCCACTCCTAGGATATTGACTTTCCCTACGGCAACCTTAGGTTCAACAAAAAACACCTCATCCTCCTCAGGAATAAACACGGACAACCCATTTTGAGTACCTATATGCACTCTTCCCTGTTCATCCACCGTAAACGCGCCCCTATTTACTTCATTCCCGACCAGGCCACTATGTTCATTAAAGTAGCGAATCGTCCCATTGCCAATGATGGCAACTCCCTCGTCTGTCCCTGCCCAAATATTTTCTTTTTTATCTTCCAGAATGGAATAAACGGGACGATCGACTTTTTGCCCATTTACCATGTAATGTTTTAGGCTATGACCATCATAGTACTTCAATCCGTCGTTCGTCGCCAACAGAAACCCCTGCTCATGGTGCTTCCAATCGAATCCAGAGAAAGCCATGACAGCATCATTATCGTAAACTGTATCTTGAAGTGCTCCCCAGTCTCCTGCCATAACAATGAGCTTACCTGCATTCGTAAAGCCTACTTTGCGGATATCATTTGGAGGCATTCCCAATAGTTCATCAAATAACTCTTGGGAAATCTCATTACTAAAATGATTTCTTCCTTTATTGTGAATAGTGCTGAGATAAACATGCCTTTCTGCTACAATAAACAAACTATCTCCCTTTGGAAGGGCATGCATCACAAAGGATTCTTCTGGCTCCTGAACAAAGCTCAACCGATAAGTGGAAGGATCATACCTTCCCAGTCCCCTGATGGCTGAAGAAATCCAAACGATCCCGTTTTTATCTTGATGGAAGGTTGTAACGCGGTTTTTTGGTTCGCCTGTCCCCCCTTCTGCCTTGGATTCAAAAACCACTTTGCCATCCTTCCAATGCTGAATACCGTTGTTAAAACCATATAAAGTACCTTGCTCATTTAAAGTCAGCACGGCTGAAACCTCATGCTCCAATAAGCCTTTCCATTTGTTATAGTTTTGAAAACGTAAGGTGGGAAGATTTACCACTCCTCGCTCCGTGCCGATCCAAATGATATTTTCACGATCAACAAAACACGTATTGATATAGAAGGATTTAAGCACATCATAGGTAGAAATCTCAATTATCTGCCCATTAGCTAAGTTGTATTTGTACAATTGGGAATTAAAGAAGTAATATACTGCTCCGTCCTTCACTTGCAACCCATACTGCCGCTCTGAGAAGTAATCTATCTGAGAAAATCCTTGATCAATAATGGTATCAATTTTGTATAAACGCTCACCGCTGGCAAGGAAGTCATTTCCCAAAAAATAGTACCGGTTATCGGCATCACTGTACCGCACCGTCCAAACAGGGCTTGGTAGTGACTCCTCATTGAATTCGAAAGGGGCTATTTTTCCTTTTAAAAAGCGGGCAGTCTTTTTCCCAAACAAGAAAAGCACCTCATCAGTGGTGCAGCAAAACACCGATCTCAATTTACCCCACTCATCTTCGTCGTAGTAATGGCCCTTCCAATCATTTGAATCTTCATAAGTGCTTGCCAGCACCCCTTTTTCTGAAAGCACCAATAGTTTGCCATCTTTGCCTCCTGAAACGAAAAAACCCATTTTCTCTCCGCTAAAAAGCGCCTTAACCCTATCCGCTATTTTGTAATTTTTCCACTCTCCTTCTACTAACTTAAACACCTGTGGCTTTCCTCTTTTGGCATACACCCACACTTCTCCGTCCTCGTCAATTTTAAAGGAAGCCGTACCTTCCATACTGGCTGTCAATTCATCTGGCAAACCATAAGTATTGATCCCATCTGAATAGAAAACACCCTTAGTCGTCGCAAACCATATCCTGCCGGATTTGTCCTGGTTTATGGAAGACACAACCTGTGAAGGCAAATCCAATCCCTTGATTTGCTTGTTCATCTGAAAGGACTGAGCCATTACAGCTCCATTCAGAAAAAATAGGAGGTAAAGGAAAATTATATTTTTAGGCATAGTTCGGTTCTAAGATAGAAAAAGAATTGTTTCAGATAAATTAAATTTGACATTGTTTCTTTTTTCTTTTTGTACTAGCCCTTAATCTTTTATTTTTGTATCCAAACTTTAAAAATCGCATCATGAGTGTTTTAGTAAATAAAAATTCTAAAGTAATCGTTCAGGGCTTCACAGGGTCTGAAGGTTCATTCCACGCGCAGCAGATGATTGAATATGGCACCAATGTCGTTGGAGGAGTCACTCCAGGCAAAGGGGGCTCGACTCATCTTGGAAAACCTGTATTCAACTCCGTATCAGAAGCTGTAAAGACCACTGAAGCAGACACTTCCATTATTTTTGTACCACCTGCTTTTGCCGCTGACGCCATCATGGAAGCTGCTGATGCTGGCATTAAAGTGATCATCGCTATTACAGAAGGCATCCCTGTCAAGGATATGATGATAGCCAAGCCATATATCAAGGAGAGAGGTGCTACCCTAATTGGCCCTAACTGCCCAGGTGTCATCACCCCAGGCGAGGCAAAAGTAGGAATCATGCCGGGTTTTGTATTCAAAAAAGGCCGTGTAGGCATCGTCTCTAAGTCAGGAACCCTTACCTATGAAGCTGCTGACCAAATCGCCAAAGCTGGATTGGGAGTTTCTACTGCCATCGGTATCGGCGGCGACCCTATCATTGGAAGCTCTACCAAAGACGCCGTTCAGCTCTTAATGGAAGACAGCGAAACAGATGCCATCGTAATGATCGGTGAAATCGGCGGTAACTATGAAGCAGAAGCTGCCAGATGGATCAATGCTGACGGAAACAAGAAACCTGTTGTAGGCTTTATTGCTGGACAGACAGCTCCTCCAGGCAGAAGAATGGGACACGCAGGTGCCATCATTGGCGGTGCCGATGATACCGCAGAAGCGAAAATGAGAATCATGAAAGAAAACGGCATTCACGTAGCCGAATCCCCTGCCGAAATCGGTGAGGTAATGGCAAAAGCGTTGAATGTAAACGCATAAACCTCCTCCTACGAGGAAAAGGCGTCCATCAAAATGGACGCCTTTTTTTTACCCAAACCTATGCTGTGCTTACTATCATAAAGGACCAAGCAATGTTTTTGGAGGAGATCAATTTCTATATCTATCGCAACAATATAATGCCACCTAGGCATAAAACAATGATAGGTTCCTTTCAGTCCAGGTGACAACATTCACCTGATGCCTTTTGGGTATTGTGACAATTCTTTTTTCTATCCTTTCATCATAAAGAAAACTGTCTGCCCCCAATTTTTACACTTGGCTCGACATAAACCACTACGGTCACTAATACTCAATATCCCTAAACCATCCTGTAATGCTGATCCGCTCTCTTCTGGTCGGCAATACCTCATGGGGAATTTCCCCACTTAAAAACACCACCAGGCGACCTCCTTTGGGGTAAATATCCGTATTGCTCTCTTCGCCATTTTCACCAGGGAAGTACATTCTCACCGCACCGCCGTCTCCTTCATCCCATTCCTCATTCAAATAGAGAATGGCGGTGACTACCCGGTACTTGACATCTTGGAACTGATCCAAATGCCGAAGGTAAAATGACCCGGGAGGATACATCGCGAAATGCGCTTCAAAAGACCTCAGCCCCAAAAAACATCGCTGGTTAATCGCCATGCGCAATTCCTCCATCGCGGCCCAATATTTGGACTGAAGTGGTGTAAGCAGACGATGATCCATCCAACTTACCTTATCGCTACGGATTTCAGGCTTGATTTTAAAGTCATCCCCCTTGCCAATCCCTGCATGCCGAAACTGTCCATGGTCAAGGATTTCCTGCTGCTCTTTCAATAACGCCATTCTGAAATCCTCCCCAATAAAATCATCAACTATGCACCACCCCTGCTCATAAAGTGCATTCGCTATAGCTTCATTTTTCATCCCTTTTGTTTTTAGCCACAAATGTAGATGAATTAATATCAAGAAAACCATAATTTTGCATGGAAATGCGTGACTATTTTATCACCCAATTAGGTAATTCCAAAGAAAATATAACATGTTACTCAAATCTGACGATATAAAGCGAATCGAAGTTGATTTTGACTCGGGAATGATCCCGCCCCCTTTTAGCCATGTATTCAAATTGAAAATAAGTTTTGAAAGAGGTTTTATCAATACACAGTTTACCATCCATTATACTGACAGGGACGAACTGACGGAGGAGGATATTTTTGCAGAAGGGTTTACATCAGAAGACGACTATAACTTTTTCGGCGAGGTCCCCACTGCCTGGGAACAACCTTTCAAGTCTCTCTATGCACAGACCAAATGGTCAAACAAACGCGAGCTTGATGAAAATGGAGGTGTAAAGGTTTTTGCAAAAGACATCCATGGAAAAATATCCAGAAGCATCCCCATCAACCAAGAAGAATGGCATATGCTGGGCCAGGAGTTTATCCAAGCAATCTATGAGGTCAACAAAAAGGAAGCTCCCCTCACAGTTCGCTACAGATCCATTTCAAAAGAAACTGTGGATGAATATACACTAACAGTGAAATTTTCGGTACGAAAAGTAATCGTAGAAAAAAATGGTCAAATCAAAGAATGGAACTGGGATGATAGCCGACAGCTGCTTTCTAACATTTACCTGCCAGACTATGACTATGAAGTAGCCAGTGATAGCACACCTAAAAAACGCGGCCAATATATTGATTGTGGCGACGGGTTTTGGCACAAATTTGGCAAAGGGGTTAATAACCTCGACGAATCGTTTGATGCAATTTCAAAAATTCATGAGGGATTTGAAAAATTAAATCAACTATAAAAACTTTTACAATGAAAACTTTAAAATCAGTACTGGCAATCGTATTGAGTGCAACAGTATTGTTTAGTTGTGCTGACTGGAGTAAAACCGGAAAAGGAGCCGCCATTGGCGCTGGTGCAGGAGGGGCACTCGGTGGACTTATTGGAAACCAAAAAGGCAATACGGCTGCTGGCGCAGTAATCGGAGCTGCTGTAGGTGGGGCCGCAGGTGCAGCAATCGGCAAGTACATGGACAAGCAAGCCAAAGAAATGGAAGAAATCGAAAATGCAGAAGTAGAACGTGTGGGAGAAGGCATCCAAGTCACTTTTGACTCAGGTATTCTATTTGGTTTTGATTCTTATGAACTTACCCCGCAAGCCCAAGAAAACGTCATGGAAATGGCCCGTATCCTCAACGAGTACCCGGACACCAATATCATGATCGATGGACACACGGACAGCAAAGGAAGTGAACAATACAACCAAAAGCTCTCTGAACAACGGGCCGGATCCGTAGCCAACTACCTTAAAATGCAAGGAATAGACAGCTCTAGGCTTACCACCGTCGGGCACGGAGAATCCCTACCGGTTGCCTCTAACGATACCGATGCAGGAAGAGCCGAAAACAGACGAGTAGAAGTAGCCATTACTGCCAATGAAGAACTGGTGGAAAAAGCAGAAAGCGGAGAACTGGACAACATGTAATCCCTTCTCTCATTCCCCTAAACGAAAAAAAACCATCCGCAAATGCGGATGGTTTTTTTTTCGTTTCATCATCATTAACGCCCCACGCGAGATTGCATCTCAGGAATAAACCCTTCATACTTTCGCAATATACGGTCCCACTCCCTGAATGCTTCGTCGGTTTTTACCGAAGTACCTGGATGATTGGTGTATTCACTGACCAGCTTCACCTTATACTCCAATGGACTGGTGTTTCCCAACTTCACAATACAACGAGTCCTCACTACCGAACCGTTAAAGTTTTGTGCTACCCAAGCTGTCCTCAGGTACCCCGTCTCTCGGTCTGTGGTTTCGATCACGTCAAAATATGAGGTCACGATCCTTGACACCAATTGCCAAGCCTCCAACTCATCCTTTGAAGGCTTAAGGCTGATATCTACATTGGCAATATCCGAGCTCGATGAAGCCGTGTAGGCTTCGTCCACTGCCAGCTTTATGTACTCGCTCTTATTCGGCTTTGGTTGGTTTTTTTGGTCACAAAATGTACGCTCTTCCACCACAAACCCTACTTTCTCCACACGCACGTTAATACATGTACGTTTTTCGATTTTCAGCTCTACACTTCCTGTTCCAGCTAACTGACCATCCACATAAATATTGGCATCCGGTTCAGATGCGGATATTTTGACTTTCTTGTCAAAAGCCATGACAATAGAGGAGGTCAAAATAAATAATGTCAGTAAAGTAGATAGTTTCTTCATAATAATTTGATTGATTTTGATAGTAAAATATTTTGTTCGGCCATATCACAACCTTATAAATTGTAATATTAAAACAAGTTGAAGTATAAAACAATACTCTAAAAACAGTATATTTTACTTTTTAAATAAAAAAATATATTTTATTAATATAATTCAATTTGATTTACCTAAAACAGCGGAAAAACAATTTGTATCCAAAAATAAGCAAATTATCTACAATTATAAATCAGTTGCTCCAAATCCTCCCTACCAAAATAAAAAACCGCGATCCATATAAAGTCTTCCAAAAATAGGGTAAACTTTATACAAATCGCGGATTCAAATACTTTCGCACCGAATCAGGTTTTCAAGCTATCACTTAGCGTAGTTGACAGCTCGCATTTCTCTGATCACCGTTACTTTTATTTGCCCAGGATACTGCATTTCCTTTTCGATCTTTTGGGAGATGTCAAAGGAAAGCTTTCCTGCTGTAGTATCATCTACATTTTCAGCATCCACTAACACCCTCAACTCACGCCCTGCTTGCATCGCAAAACACTTGTTCACCCCATCAAAACTCAATGCCAAATCTTCCAAGTCTTTCAAGCGCTTGATATAGCTGTCCATAATTTCCCTTCTGGCACCTGGCCGAGAACCGGAAATAGCATCGGAAGCCTGCACAATAGGAGAGATCATGGAAGTCATCTCGATCTCATCGTGGTGAGCACCAATGGCATTACATACTTCTGGATTTTCCTTGTATTTTTTAGCAAGCTCCATGCCCAAGATGGCGTGAGGAAGCTCGGCCTCTTCTGGATATACCTTCCCAATATCGTGAAGCAACCCTGCTCTTTTGGCAAGTTTGGCATTGAGCCCCATCTCTGCAGCCATAGTAGCACATAGTTTGGCCACTTCCCTGGAGTGCTGCAGTAGATTCTGTCCATATGAAGAGCGGAAACGCATCCTACCGACCATCCTGATCAATTCCGGATGAAGGCCATGCACACCAAGATCGATACAAGTCCGTTCACCGATCTCCACAATCTCTTCCTCGATATTCTTTTCGGTCTTCGCTACGACTTCCTCGATACGGGCAGGGTGGATCCTTCCATCCTGAACAAGCCTATGCAGTGACAACCGCGCAATCTCTCTTCTCACCGGATCAAAACCAGAAATAATGATGGCCTCGGGTGTGTCATCGACTACGATTTCCACGCCAGTGGCCGATTCCAGTGCCCGGATATTCCGTCCCTCTCTACCAATGATTTTTCCTTTGATATCGTCACTTTCGATATTAAAGACAGACACACAGTTTTCGACGGCATGCTCAGTCGCTGTCCGCTGGATCGTGTCCAGAACAATTTTCTTGGCCTGCTTGGTAGCGGAAAGTTTCGCTTGGTCGAGGATATCCTTGATATGCGAGGAAGCCTTGGTATGCGCTTCATCTTTTAGCATCACCACCAACTGATCACGCGCCTCTTCCTTGGTCAATAGTGCCACTTTTTCTAAGTCAGCGATGCGCTGGTTAGTTACCCTATCCAGTTCATCCTTCTTGACCTGTACAGCATGTAGCTGGGCACTGAGATTTTCTTTTTTGCTATCAAGCTCAGCTTCTTTCCGCTTGATCTGTTCCATCTCCTTGGAGAGGATCTGCTCGCGCTGCTTGAGCTTACCTTCATTGGTGATAAGAATGTTCTTCTTCTTATTCACTTCCTCCTCAAAATCTGCTTTGAGCTTAAGGTATTTCTCCTTGGCTTCCAGCATTCGATCCTTTTTGAGGGATTCTGCGTTCAGCTCAGCTTCCCTGAGAATACTTTTCGCTTTCTCTTGCGCATCTTGTTCTACTTTCTGGTTGTTCTTTTTGAGAAAAAAACCAACCACTACTGCCCCTAATGCCAGGCCGACTATGCCGGCAATTATTGTGTATATTACCATAGGTATTTTAGGTTAATAAAAGACCTACCGGTAGCTGAAAAACCTTGTCCGGAGTACGAAGAATAAAATAATTACAATACGGATTTCAGTTGGTTGTTGATACTTGATAGTGCGGCCGTGATCTGTTCACTGTCCTCTGTATTCACCTCATTGACTTCCATGGCCTCTACCATGCAGTCAAAGGCCACCATCGCCAAGAGGTCTTGCCTGTCATCTAAACCAAACTCTTCTCTATATCTTTTTAATTTATCATTAATCAATTTACCTGCACGTCTGATTTTCGCTTCATCTTCCGCCTTCACCTTCATAGGGTATTCCCTATCTCCTATTTTTATTCTTATCGAAAGCGTATCCATAACTATTCAGACAGGTGGGTAATGATCTTATCGATCTCTTTTATATAATTATCTATTCTATTTCGCAATTCAGCAGACGCTATGTTTTCTACCGGTATGTTGTTTACAATTTTACTAATTTTAATTTGATTTTTAAAATGGTCCAATGAAGTCTCCTTTTCCTGCAATTTCTGTTGCAAGTGATCCACTTGTGCTTCCAGTGATTGCTTGTCCAGCTCTAGCTGTTCAAGCTTCTTGGTCACCTTGTTGGTAAGTTGCTGCAGCTGTTGGAGTTCTTCGTGAATCATCTTATCATTTTCTAATCAACGCCCCAATTTCCTTTTCAAAAGACTTCATCAATCGGCCCATGGACTGATCAATGATCTTATCGGTGAGTGTCTTGGTATTATCCTGAAGATAAAAACTCAGCGCATAGGCTTTTTTACCTGCCTCAATTTTATCTCCCTGATAAACATCAAACACCCCTATGTGCTTCAAAAGCTTTCCTCCTGCTTTCTCAGCCACTTTTCTTACCGCATCAAATGACACAGACTTATCAATTACCAATGATAAATCCCTACGGACTTCCGGAAACTTAGAGATCTCCGCATATTGCTTCAGGCCACTTGCTTTCTTCAACAAATAATCCCAACGCAATTCTGCAAAAAGCACTTCTTGCTTTACATCAGCCAATTTGGTGATTTCCGATGACAATAACCCCACTTTGCCAATTTCCTTTTCGCCAATTTTAAGCTTAAGGGCATAATCAAAAGGTGCATCATGGATGATTTCCACCGCTGGCACACGAACATTCAGCTTATCCAATAGCCGCTCCACCACCGTATAAAGATCCGGGAAAGCCACTTCCTTGGAAGGCTCAAGCCAACTTTCCGCAGCTTTTTTGCCCGTCAGAAACATGGACAGGTGTTTTTCTTCACGGTATCCCTCTTGCTCCTTAAAGTAGGCCGTGCCGAATTCGAAGAATTTCAGATCTGTCTGCCGACGGTTGATATTATGTGCCAATACCTCCAGTCCGGTGAACAGCAAACTCTGTCTCATGACACCAAGGTCCTCACTTAGCTTATTGTAGATCTCTACATTCTCCGCTGTATTAAGAAAACCCGATTTCTCTGAATAACCTGGCTTGGTCAGTGAATTGGTCATTATCTCAAAATACCCCATCCCGGTCAGCAATTCAGAAACCCTGTATTGCAATTTATTGGTATCCTTGGCCGGATGTTCGGCCAAGAAGCTGGATTGATAGGTATCCGAAAGCAGGACATTTTCGAAACCATAAATCCTCAGGATCTCTTCAATGATGTCTGCTTCACGTGTCACATCCACACGATAAGGCTTTACAATCGCCGTAAAACCTTTTTCATCAGGATTTGTCACGTCAATATCAAGGCTTTTCAAGATGCTATGCACGTGCTCCTTTGGGATATGCTTTCCTATCAAACGGTCGATATGGGCATACTTTACGCTCACCTCAAAATCCGCGATGGGCGATGGATAAAGATCGGTTATTGCTGAAGTGATCTCCCCTCCTGCAATTTCCTTGATGAGCAATGCGGCTTTCTTAAGCGCAAGAACGGGCATATTGGGATCAGTACCTCTTTCAAAGCGGAAAGAGGCATCCGTTTTCAGCCCATGTACCAGGCTACCCCTTCTGATCACATCAGGAGAGAAATAGGCACTCTCAAGGAATATAGCGGTAGTTCCGTCACTGACTCCAGAGCCAAGACCGCCAAACACCCCAGCGATGCACAATCCACCATCTTCGTCACAGATCATCAACTCTTCCCCCGTCAGCTTGCGCTCTTTCTCATCCAATGTGGTAAAGGAAGTACCCTTGGGAAGTTTTTTGACTATTATTTTATCGCCCTTCACCTTGTCCAAATCAAACGCATGCAACGGCTGACCTAAGTCATGCAAAATGAAATTGGTAGCATCCACTACATTATTGATAGGCTCAAGGCCAATGGCTTTTAAGTAGTTTTGAAGCCACTCAGGCGAAGGTCCCACCTTGATATTGGAAATGGTCAATCCCGCATAGCGCGGACAATCGGTGGCATCTTCCACCACCACTTCTACCGGTCTTGAAGTATTGTCCACCTTAAACCCACTGACATCAGGCATCTCCAGGTCTCGGGCCAACAAGGCTTTTAGATCACGGGCCACCCCTAGATGGGAAGCGGCATCCGCTCGGTTTGGGGTCAAGCCTATTTCCACTACATCAGTGGTGGTCACTTTAAAATATTCACCAGCAGGAGTTCCGTTTGGCAGCTCCGTGTCCAGCACCATGATACCATCATGATCCTGACCAAGGCCAAGTTCATCCTCGGCACAGATCATACCTTGCGAAACTTCTCCACGGATTTTCGCCTTTTTTATGACAAAAACATCCCCGTCTGGTGTGGACAGCGCTGCCCCTACAGTAGCGACCACTACTTTTTGTCCTTTGGCGACATTTGGTGCACCACAAACGATCGGAACCACTTCCGGGCCCACGTCCACGGTAGTTTTTTTCAGTCGGTCTGCATTTGGGTGAGCTTCACAGGTAAGTACCTCTCCGATCACCACTCCACGCAGTCCACCAGCAATGGATTCAAAGCGCTCCACTCCTTCTACTTCCAGTCCAGACTGGGTAAGGAGCTCAGCAATCCTCTCCGTGGTTTCTTCAAATGGTATATAGTCTTTTAATCTATTGACAGAAATTTTCATGTATTCGGAATGATTTCTCTAAATTAAAGAGCAAATTTAAGATAATTGCCAATGGCAGAAAGCTTATTTCAAGTAATTTTTCTCCCCTGCTTTGATTGGAAGATCCAAAATATTCTCTTTTGGAGGAATGGGGCAAGCAAAATCGGGATTATAAGCACAATAAGGGTTATATGCCAAGTTAAAGTCAATGGTAATACTGTTCATTCCATCCTGCCGAAGATTTAAATATCTCCCCCCGCCATAGGTGAGTTCTCCACTGGTCTCGTCGGCAAACGGCAAGAAAAAATTCTTTTTGTCTGGCTCATCAGCCGCCTGCAAAAGCAATAACCTGCACGACTTGCCCTCCAATTCAAAATCCACATAACTGTGCTTCACATAGGTCTCCATCGACCCGTCTGTCATCGGGATTTCCAAGAGTTGCTTTTGCTGAAGCGGTACCATTCGGGCACGGACGCTGTACTTTTCATCCACCGGAAAACAAACCAAGCTATCAAAAGCCAGCTTTTGTTTGTCCGTAAGGGGCGATTCATCGTTATACCTTAAAAATTTATACTGCCGCTCCCGCTCGTCCAAGATCTTCTGCCGGTAGTCTTCGCTATTTTGTCCTCCAAAAAACATATAACCCACTGCCGCCAAGACGACTACTCCCACTATTCCCAATAAAACCTGCTGCTGCTTCATTTATTTTTAGATCATTGATTCATCTGCGAAGCTAAAATAACCAACATCTGTGAAAATCAAATGATCTATAATGGGCAACTCCATTTTTCCACCCAAATCCACCAGTCTTTTGGTCAGTCTCTCATCCGCTTCCGAGGGCTTCCGTGTACCGGAGGGATGGTTATGCACAAGTACAACTGACGAAGCCCCATGTTCCAGTGCCGCCTTAAACACCAGCTTGGGATCCACGACTGTTCCACTTGTCCCCCCCTTACTGATCAGCGCTTTCCGGATAACGCCATTTGCCCGGTCCAGGAGCAACGCATAAAAATACTCCACTGATTCGTCAAGAAGCTCGGGCCTCATCAGTTCATACACGTCCTTTGAGCAAGTGATTTTTGGCTTTTTGGGAATTTCAAGCAGCTTCCGTCGCCTGCCCAGCTCCAAAGCACTCACAATTGCAATGGCCTTTGCCTCGCCGATCCCTTTAAACTTCTTCAGGTCGTTGACAGAGAGTCGCGCCAATGCCGCAAGGTTATTTTCCACACTTGCCAAAATATGTTTGGACAGGTCCACTGCACTTACAGACGCCGTCCCCGAACCTATCAAGATCGCGATAAGTTCTGCATCGGTCAATACCGCCTTCCCTTTTAACTGAAGCTTCTCCCTAGGCCGGTCTTCTTCTGCCAAGGAAGATATTTTTATAGACTGGTAAATTTCCATCATTAAAAAATCTGGTGAAACAAATCTCTGGTCAATGGCCAGTTAATTTATTCAAAAAAAACACGGATGACCAAAGGTATTGTCATTATCCATACTCCCTTACCAAAAAATGGCAAAATAGTCTCAAAATCGGTTGTTTATAACACCACTAGCGGTAGTGAATAAACATGGATCAAGCGTAAAAGTTGGGAGCTGACAGTTTTCTTAATGGCAAAACCACCGATACATAAAAACGCCATAGAAGTCCCAAAGGCACCAAGCGCATGTTGAACTTACATTGTAAGATTACACTCAAAAGCTAGCCCCAGAGGGGTATATAGTTATAACCAAGGGTGAAGCATATGGTAAATTGCCCATCCTACGTTTTCGGTTTTAGCCGCATTTCTTTCCTATTCCCCATGAATTCCCGCTAAAACCCATTCGTGCGGATGGAGGAAGCCCATTGTTTTAACGGTATGAAATTTTCTTTGATAAGACCATGGCAACATTCGTCCCCCCAGAAATATTGCTTGATCCATAAACATGTAGAAATTCACGGCCCTAGAAACAAAAAAGCCTTGCCGCTTAGCGACAAGGCTTTAATAAAAGTCTTATATCCACACTATTAACCTAGCGCATTAACAAGTTTTGCCAAACTTGATTTTTTGTTGGCTGCATTATTTTTATGGATAATGTTTTTCTTAGCAAGCTTATCGATCATAGAAGAAACTTTCTTGAACAACTCCTGAGCTTCCACCTTGTCAGTAGTATGTCTCAATTTCTTAATGAAAGTTCTCGTAGTCTTCGCTTGATATTTGTTTCTCAAACGCTTGGCTTCGTTTGCACGAATTCTCTTAAGAGCTGATTTGTGATTTGCCATATCTTATTTTTACTTAAATTTCTTTGATTTCGCCACTATCCATTAATAGGAGTGCAAAGTTAACTGTTTTATTTATAATCACAAAAGGATTAATCAACTATACATCAGAAAGTTTTCAAACAATCCGAATATTACTCCCAAATCCTTCCTATTCAGCTGCAAATGTAATCATTTTCGTTTTTCAATTCTCCATATTTTTTACTATTTTTCTTTATGAAACGAATTATACTTTTTGTTTTTTTGCTACTGTTTGCACTTCAGGCTTTTGGATTTTGGGGATTTTACGCCCACAAAAAGATCAATCGCCTTGCCGTTTTTTCCCTCCCCCTCGAAATGATCGGCTTCTATAAGGAAAATATCGTGTACATTACTGAAAATGCCGTCAACCCAGACAAAAGACGCTATGCGGTAAAAGGAGAGGCAGAAAAGCACTATGTCGATGCAGACGTTTATGGAGACAGTGCCGTCTATACTTTGCCGCGATACTGGGACGAAGCAGTGGAGCAATACGGTGAAGACAGTTTAAGAAAATACGGTATTGCGCCATGGAACGTCCAATTTGTACAAAGCCGTCTCACCAAAGCCTTCAAAGACAAGAATGCCAAAGCAATCCTCAGGCTATCCGCTGATTTGGGTCACTATATTGGTGACATCAATGTCCCACTACACACCACCGTAAATTACAATGGACAGCTTACCGGACAAGAAGGCATCCACGGATTTTGGGAAAGCAGGATACCTGAGCTGCTTTCGGCCGACTTCGACCTTTTTATCGGAAGAGCAGAATACATCCAAAACACACAGCTTGCTGCTTGGGAGGCCGTCATCCAAGCCCATGAAGCGATGGACAGCGTATTGCATTTCGAAAAAAAACTGAGCAAAAAATTCAGTGATGACAAAAAATATAGTTTTGAGGAACGTGGAACCATAAACACCAAGGTGTATTCCAAACCCTTTACCATTGCTTATGACCAGATGCTGGATGGCCAAGTAGAAAGACAAATGAAACGTTCTATCAAAATGATAGCCGACTTTTGGTACACTGCATGGGTGGACGCTGGACAGCCTGACCTGACACCGCTACTAAACCAAAAAATCCCTGAAGCAACATGGCAAAAATCTTCTCAGGAGAACAAGGTCAAAGCCCGCAACCATGAATTTTAGGCTTTTCACAAAATAAGGCACAAGCTCTGCTTCATTGGCCCATGCCTGTACCTTATTATTGCCATTAGCAGCTAATTTTGAGGTTCATTATCACAGCTCTTAAGCAGAGTTCAGGTAAAAACGGATGCTATTGGCGATCCGGGTAAATGTATCCCTAAACTTATCTTCGTCTTCTTCCAATAACGTCACCCGAAAACCCCTAAGGCTAGAACAAAATGAACTTACAGGCACCACGCAGATTCCTTCAGACGCCAGAAGGTTATATACAAATCGTTTATCATGTGGCATATCATCCTCATTGAGCCATTGTGCCAAATATCCCTTTACACGTACATCCTCCACAGGAAGGTACTGTCGCTCATTGAGCATGGATTCATCAAAGACGATGGTGTTATAAAACGCCCCCTTGGTCTTATTGAATTTGATCCCTGGGACACCTGAGAGCACCTCTTCCATGATCTGGCTCCTTTTGCCAATTCGGTCATTGGCATTTTTGCGGTAAGGCAGGTATTCGGGATGGCTCATGATCTTGGGAATCGCCAGCTGGGGCAGCATGGTAGAGCACACCTCTATCATTTTGGCATTTTCCAATGTAGTGCAGAGCTTATTAAACTCCTCTGAGGCATTCTTATTATAGAATTCCATCCAGCCACACCGCGACCCTGGCCAAGGAAATTCCTTTGAAATCCCCTTGAGGGATATTCCTGGCAGGTCCCCGATTACCTCGGACAGGGTAATGGCCTCATGGCCATTATAAGTAATATTTTGGTAAATTTCATCGGCAATCAGCAAAAGGTTAAACTCACGGGCAATGGCCACAAAGCGCTCCAGCACCTCTCTTGGATAGACCATACCAGTGGGATTGTCAGGATTAATGATCAAAAGGCCTACGATATTGGGATTGTATTTTACTTTATTGTACAAATCGTCCATATCAGGATACCAACTTTTGTCGGGATCCAACCTGTAGGTTATGGGAAAGGTATTGGCATGTGCAGCTTCAGCAGAGCTATGGGTAGAGTAAGCTGGAGAAGGCCCTATGATCCTGGCAGTAGGGATCAGAAACTGGTACAACTTGGCAATGGCGTCTCCGAGACCATTAAAAAACAAAATATCATCCGCGGAAATCTGAACTCCGCTACGCTTATTGTTCAGCCCTGCAAGGTACTGCCGAGTATTCAACATCCCTTTGGAGTCTGAATAACCATAGGTCTTGTCATCACTGACTAGATCCTTTACGATATCCTTCATCCATGCCGGAATAGTATTGCTCTTCTGGATGGGATCACCGATATTTTCCCAAGTGATCTCAAATCCCAAACCTTCTATAATCTTTGCTTTTTTTACGATTCCCCTGATTTCGTAGTTCAGTTCATCGGCCCCTGGGGCCAGCAAAATCTGTCTGATCATAACACTCCCAATCAATAATGCATTTTAAAATTTCCGCCAAAGGTAGGGAAAATTAATTCCCCGACCTCCTCGTAGCGGCAATAAAATTTGGCACACACACCCTTTCACAAACTTTACCTGGGCTTGATCATTTTAGCTTCTTGTATTTAATTCTCTTGGGATCCACATCGCCCAGTCGTTTTCTTTTGTTCTCCTCATAATCTGTAAAATTCCCTTCAAACCAATACACTTGAGAATCCCCTTCGAATGCCAGAATGTGAGTACAAATCCTATCCAAGAACCACCGGTCGTGGGAAATCACCACCGCGCAGCCACCAAAGTTTTCCAACGCTTCCTCCAGTGACCTCAGTGTATTGACATCCAAGTCATTGGTAGGCTCATCGAGCAGGAGCAAATTACCATTTTCCTTTAGGGTCAGAGCCAAATGAACCCGGTTTCTTTCCCCTCCGGAAAGTATGCCTACTTTTTTCTCCTGATCCGATCCGGAGAAATTAAACTTACTGACATAAGCCCTGGCGTTCATTTCTTTATTGCCCAGCTTGATATTTTCGTTTCCCTCAGAGATCGTTTGGTAAACACTTTTATTGGCATCCAACAGGTCATGCTCTTGATCCACATATGCCAATTGGACAGTTTCCCCTACCTCAAAGCTACCGGCATCGGGTTGTTCATTTCCAGTAATCAGCTTGAACAAGGTCGATTTACCGGCACCGTTTGGCCCGATGATACCTACAATTCCCCCTTGGGGAAGAGCAAATGTCAAATCTTCAAAAAGCAACTTGTCCCCGTAGGACTTCGAAACACCGTTCACCTCGATCACCTTCGACCCCAATCTCGGCCCAGGCGGGATGTACAGCTCCAGCTTGGATTCATGCTCCTTGGCATCCTCTCCCACCAATTTTTCATAAGCATTCAGACGGGCTTTCCCTTTGGCTTGCTTGGCCTTGGGAGTCATCTTGATCCATTCCAGCTCCCTTTCAAGTGTCTTCTGGCGTTTGGATTCAGATTTCTCTTCTTGTGCCAGTCGTTTTTGTTTTTGATCCAACCAGCTACTGTAGTTGCCTTTCCATGGGATCCCCTCTCCCCTGTCCAGCTCGAGGATCCAACCGGCGACATTATCCAAGAAATAACGGTCGTGGGTAACGGCAATCACAGTACCCTTATACTGCTTTAAGTGCTGTTCTAACCAGTGCACTGACTCCGCATCCAAGTGGTTGGTAGGTTCATCCAGGAGGAGTACATCCGGTTCCTGCAGCAATAATCGGCAAAGTGCCACCCTCCGTTTCTCTCCACCAGAAAGATTGCCGATTAGGGCATCACTCGGTGGAAGCCTTAGCGCATCCATGGCCTTGTCAAGTACCACATCAAGCTCCCAGGCATTGGCCGCATCCAGTTTTTCCTGGACTTCTCCCTGTTTTTCGATCAGCTTATTCATGGCATCAGGATCCTCCATGACGGCAGGATCCATGAATTTTTCGTTGATTTCCTCAAACTCTTTGAGCAGGGCGACCGTATCTGACACGGCCTCTTCCACCACTTCTTTGACGGTTTTTTCAGGATCCAAATCAGGCTCTTGCTCCAGCATCCCTACGGAATACCCAGCAGACCAAGCGACTTCTCCCTGGTACTCCGTGTCCACCCCGGCTATAATTTTAAGCAAAGAACTCTTTCCAGACCCATTCAGGCCCAAAACACCAATTTTAGCCCCATAAAAAAAAGACAGGTAAATATCTTTCAACACCTTCTTTTGGGGAGGGTAGATTTTTGACACCCCGGCCATTGAAAATATAATTTTCTCGTCACTCATATTTATTTATTTTACCTTATGGTTATATTTATGTTGTAACAAATATGGCAAATAATCGCCTTCTTTAGGATAAATGCATCTTAATTAATTAATTTGCACAAAACAAGCATTAGCCAACTTACCACCAACCTATTAAATCGAGATGGAGCATCCATACGGATACATTAAAGACGACAAAGTTTATTTAAAAGGTTTTTTGAATCAGGAGGACAGAGTGATTGGAGAGGTCAAGGAAAGCGAAGCCTCCACTATCAAGTACTTTGAAGATCGGTTTGAACTAGCGAAGAAGAAAGTCGCTGACCTGAAGAAAGACATCGAAGAAAATCAGAACAAGGGTTCCTTTCTAATGAAGCTTATTCATTTGAGGGAATCATTGATGCAGTACGATGCCCTTGGGGATTTTGTACCCTTGATCGATGAACTAAACGAACAGGAAGGATACCTAAATGAGATCATCCAAGCCAATCGTGAACGTAACTTGGAAATCAAGCGGGGCCTAATCGAGGAAGCCCGTGAGATCATGAATGATACCGACTGGAAGGAGACATCTGAAAAATTCAGGGACCTAAAGCTTCGATGGATCAAAACAGGGCCTGTATCGCCTGATCTAAAGGATGAGATTGAAGCAGCTTTCAAGGAAACCACGGACACTTTTTTTGAAAATCGCAAAAATTATTTTGACGGCCTTGCCCTTCAGGCAGAAGAAAACATCAAAGTGTATGAATCCCTCGTGGAACAGGCCAGAGAAGCATTTAACATGCAGGATGTAAAGCAAGCCTTCGAGATCAGTAAGCGAATCCAAAAGCAGTGGAAGGAATCTGGAAAAGTACCCGCAGAAAAAAGACAGCCGCTCTGGGACGAGTTTTCAAGACTCAACAACAAGATCTTTGGTCGTTTCAAACGTACCATGCAAAACCGGCCACGTCAGGGCGGTGGCTATAGCAGCCATCCTCCTCGTTTGCGACCATATGAAGTGGTCAAAAAAATAGAAAAACTCGCGGAGTCCATGAGGGACCTCTCGCTAGGGGACACTACACCTGAGAAAATTTCCAAAGCAAAAAGACTACAAGCTGAATGGAAGTCCTTGCCTCCTAAAAAACCTAGGGAAGCACAACAATATTCAAGATTGTTCGTCTTCTTTACTGATATTGTATTTGAAAAATCTTTTTTGCATAAACTTGCAAGATCCAAATATGATAACTACTATGACATGGATGAGCAAGAACAAAGAAAAGTCAAAATCAGCATCATGAAAGACCTGGTCTCCAGAGACGAAAAAGAACTGGAAACAGTCAAAGAAAACTCAGAGAACTTCAGATCACATGAACCTGATTTCGAAACCATGTTGTATAGAAAAATCAGTGCGTACAAACGGAAGCTTGATGTAAAAAATCACATCATTAAGGAACTTTCAAACAAATAATAAGTTAGGCTTAAAAAAAATAAAAGATTTTATATTTTTGCTTCCCCGTGTACAACGGAAACACTTAAAATGTAGACACTATGTATTGGACGTTAGAATTAGCATCTTACTTGGAAGATGCACCATGGCCAGCTACTAAAGATGAATTGATCGATTATGCTATTCGGACAGGTACTCCTCTAGAAGTAGTGGAAAACCTACAGGAACTTGAAGATGATGGTGAACCGTATGAAAACATCGAAGAAATCTGGCCGGATTATCCAACAAAAGATGACTTCTTCTTCAATGAAGATGAATATTAAAAAAAGCCCTTAACAGGGCTTTTCCTTTTTATACCCCTAGGACGCTCTTCAGCTTACCCATACCACTACGGCTCACAGGGATCGCCCCGCCCTTCCTAAGACGAAGTACGTTTCCTTCTTTCTCGTAAGGCTCCACACTGGTAATCTCTGAGATCTTGACGATATAAGATCGATGCACCCGGACAAAATCCTGCGGATCGAGCACTGACTCAAAAAACTTCAAAGTCCTGTTCTTCATATATTTTTTTCCTTTGCTATGGACATTGACGAAATCATCATTGGCCTCTAGGTATTCCACGTCTTTTACCTGGACCACTTTGATCTCCCCTTTTTCCTTAAGCACTATTCTGCTTGCAAAGTCTTCTTTGGCCACCACCTCCTTAGACGCCAATAATTTCTGTACCATATCTCCATTTTCCCGCAGTGAAAATTTCTTGATCGATTCATCAAAGCGGGATTGGGAAAAAGGTTTCAGCAAATAATCTATAGCATGACTATCGAACGCCTTTACTGCATATTCATCAAATGCGGTAGTAAAAATCACCGCAGGGGGACACTCTATAAGTTCCAGCATCTCAAAACCATTTATCCTGGGCATTTGCACATCCAAGAATATGAGATCGGGCTCATACCGCTGGATGGCCTTTAGCCCCTCAAAACCGTCGTGACAAACCGCCACCACTTCAAAATCGGAAAAAGCCTCCAAGTACTCCTCTACAAGCTGTCCCGCCAATGGCTCATCATCAATGATTATGGTCCTGATCATAGTTACTTTGTTATGGGTATGTTTAAATTTACGGTAAACAATGATGGTGTTTTTTCCACGCGAAGCAAATCATGACGGCCAAACAAAAGGTACATCCTTCTTTTTACAGACTCAAGCCCAAAACCCTTGCCATTGGAATTGACCGCCTCTGGATCATATGGATTGCTGATCATGACATTCAAATAGCTGCCGAGCTTGGTGATGACCAGCTTAACAAGCACTTTATCCGTCCTCCCATAAACCCCATGCTTGACGGCATTTTCTAACAGCGGCTGGATCAGCAATGAGGGCAATGGAGAGGCTTCCGCTTCTTCACTTACCACAAAATCCACCTCCAGACGATGACCAAACCTTACCATTTCTATCTCAACGAAAAGCCTTAGCGACTTCATTTCTTCCCTTACACTTACCCATTCCAGTTGATCTTTACGAATCGTCCCCCTCAAAAACGCTGACAACTGCAAAACCATTTCCCGGGCTTTATCAGGCTGGCGCTTCACTAGGGCACTGATGGAATTCAGGCTGTTAAACAGGAAATGGGGCTGTAGTTGCTGGCGGAGATGGTAAAGCTCCGCTTCCTTTGACAGCTTATCGATCATCTCAGCCCGCTTTCTGGCTTCAAGCTGATCCTCCAGCAAACCTCCAATGACCAACAGACCGGTATATGCCCCAAAAAGCAATAACACAAATGCTCCCCGCACCAAGCGTACATCCTGGAGGAACATCAAATACTCCGTTTTTGACTTCATCAGCTGCTCTAGCGCCATCTCCCCAAAAAACACCACCATTCCTCCAAGCATCAGTGGTACGGCTATCCACAACCATGAATTGGCTTTTTTAGGCTGATAAAACCTGAATATGTTCTCCAGCAGCATTACCCCTGAAAACGACAACAGGACCACCACAAAACTATCGAGAATGCTCACACTAAAATCGATACCATAGACCATCAGCAGGAAGGCGTTTAGAGCACCCAACAAAGCCAATATAACGATCAACTTTAGCCAACCATACGACGTTTTCAACAGCCTACTGACCATACCTTTACCCTAATAGGATTTGATCTCCAGCCCACCAAACAACACCGTCCCTGTGATCGTCAGGACCTTATTCGATTCACCCGTAGCCTGGGGATACATCCGCTTATCCTCTACCCCGGCAAAGATATTGGTCACCCCCATCTTCAAGTCCCAGTGGGGTGGCATCAAAAGCTTTACTCCTCCAAAGGCTACCTCTACGCTTAAGACGGCATTTTCGGACAAGTCAGCTTGTGTAAGGTCTATTTCTGTACCGCCAAAGATCGCAGAGACTTTGCCGCCCTTAAAATTCTTGGAAAGAATCCTCTTTTGAATACCACAAAAAAGTGCTTGGGAATTGACCATGTCAGATTGCTCGGAAGTAAATGCTTGTGAACTGCCGAAGGATCCCTCATCGGATGTAAAAGAAGATCCTTTCCCCGTATTTCCTCCAGGGTAGATTTTCTGCCCCCCCTGCCAATTACCAAAGTCATTGAAAACCTTCCTGTTTTTGGTCGCCAATAAAAACAAGCCCAGTAAAATCAGCCCCCCGGGCACAAGATACCTCTCGATATCAAAAGGAATGTCAAGTTCGTTCTTAAGGAGAAAAAAGCCCCCAAAAAGAATCATAAAAAAGCCAAAGCCACTCTGAAAGTTGTGCTTGGACAAGGTAATAAGTCCGACCGCCACAAAGATCATAGGCCAACTGAATATCCATCCCGGAACCATTACGCCCAATTGCCGCACCAACAGGAACATCCCTACTGCAAGCACGATCAATCCAGTGGTTACCCTTCCTCCGTCTCCACGTCCAAATGTTTTTTTCATAGTTATAGTAAATTAGTTCAAAATTCAACGTTGTACTAAAATTACTTTAACTTATAAAAACATCAGCCACCTTTTAGGCAGTAAGTACCAAAAACTCGGTAAACGGGTGGATTTTTAAGGTAAACAAATCAGCACCCCCCTTTCCAGTATCCATAAAGTTACGATATCCCTACCTTACTTAACCGGTCATTCTCCCCCATTCCTTTGGAGTAAAAACTGGGCGTACTCCATATCCTCTGGAGTAGTGATCTTAATATTCTCGGGATTTCCGGCGATGAGGTGCACTTGCCACCCCTGATGCTCATATACGGTCGCATCATCTGTAAAATGATGCAATTCTGTCACATCAAAGGCTTGTTTGATCATTTTCAAGTCAAACGTCTGCGGGGTCTGTACCAACCGGAAATATTGCCTTTCCTGATAAAAGGACTTATTCTCATCAGTGAGCTTACGGATGGAATCCTTAAGAGGAACAACGGCTATAGCACTTCCATGCTCTTGGGCTTTCTCGAAACTCAAACTCACCACCTCTGGTGAGACAAAAGGACGAACGCCGTCGTGAATAGCCACCAAGCCTTCCTCCCATTCCAGACTGTCCAGTCCATTTTTTACGGACTGAAAGCGGGACTTCCCCCCAGCCACTACTTCATGGGAAACCTTAAACTCAAATTTTTGGCATAGCTCTTCCCAAAATGAAAAATCCACTGCTGGTATTACCAGTATAATTTTCATGGACGGATCCAATTGATAAAAAACTTCCAAGGTATGCATCAAAACAGGCTTGCCACCTATCTCCAAATACTGTTTCGGGATGGGTGACCCCATACGTGTCCCTCTTCCTCCTGCTACGATAATCGCTGCTTTATTCATAAAACTCGTTTAGCTTTCGCCCGCAAAAGTAGTTTATTCTTAAAAAAACGGCATTTACAAAGTGTTATCCTTTGATGAAGAATACATCAACTAAAAAGGCGCCTTATCAGCGCCTTTTTATTTTTACAATATCAACATGGCATCTCCATAGGAAAAGAACCTGTATTTTTCCTTTACCGCTTCTTTATATGCCTTCATGATCAGATCATAGCCGCCAAATGCTGCCGTAGTCATCAGCAATGTTGATTCCGGCAAATGGAAATTAGTGATCAACGCATTGGCAATCTTGAATTCATAAGGGGGAATGATAAACTTATCCGTCCAACCGCTTGAAGGCTTGAGCCTATTGCTGGCGGTCACGGAAGACTCCACAGTCTTCAAAGAGGTAGTCCCTACCGCTACGACCCGTTTTTTAGTGTCAATGGCCTCGTTTACCAGATCTACCGTTTTTTCGGGAATGTCATAGTTTTCAGAATCCATTTTGTGCTTGGTAAGATCCTCCACATCCACTTGGCGGAAGGTCCCCAATCCAATATGCAGGGTAATCGGTGATACCTCCACTCCCTTAATTTCTAACCTTTTCAGCAAGTGGGGCGTAAAATGCAGCCCGGCCGTAGGTGCTGCCACCGCTCCTACGTGCTCTGCATAGATCGTCTGATAGCGTTCCCTATCTTCTTCCTCCACTTTCCTATCAATGAAATCCTTCAAAATAGGCGTCTCTCCCAGTGTATCGATGGTCTTATAAAATTCCTCATCTGTACCATCAAACAAAAACCGTATGGTACGGCCTCTGGAGGTAGTATTGTCAATCACCTCTGCGACCAAATCGCTGTCACCAAAATAAAGTTTATTGCCTACACGGATTTTTCTGGCTGGATCGACCAAAACATCCCAAAGCCTCAACTCCTGGTTTAATTCTCGCAGCAGGAAAACCTCGATTTTCGCTCCTGTCTTCTCTTTGTTTCCGTAAAGGCGAGCAGGAAAGACCTTCGTATTATTGGTCACAAAGACATCCCCCTCATCAAAATATTCAATAATGTCCTTGAAAATCCTGTGCTCTATCTTGCCAGTGTCTCTGTGCACTACCATCAGTCGGGATTCGTCCCTGTTGTCCGATGGGTATAAAGAAATGAGTTTTTTAGGAACTTCGAATTTGAAATCTGATAATTTCATATGTATTTTTAAGAGAAATATGATGAATATTTTGATTTACGAATAGATCGTAAAAACCGCAAAGTTAATAAGAATTATAGCGAAATCTACCTATATTGTCAAATAGTTTTTAAACAAAATTTTATCGGGTGATCATTTTCAAACTTATTTGGGAGAGTTTCCGGTTTGCATTGCAAGCTTTACGGTCCAACTTGACACGGACAGTATTGTCGCTTTTGGGCGTAACAATCGGGATATTTGCCATTATTGCAGTTTTTACTTTAGTAGATTCCTTAGAGAAAAACATTAAATCCAGCTTTTCGTTCCTTGGCACCAATGTTTTAAGGGTAGATCGCTTCCCTTTTTCATCCGGACCTGGCGAATATCCATGGTGGAGGTACTTCCGAAGGCCCCCCGCCAACTATAGCGAGTTTGTCTTCCTAAAAGACCGGTTGCAAAACGCTGAAGCCATCACCATCTCCGCATCAGCCTCAGCCACCCTTAAACGAGGCAGCAGCTCCTTTGAAGGGGCCAATCTGGAAGGCGTGGTGTTTGACCACAAAGAAGTATATGACGTACCAGTGGTCGATGGACGCTTTTTTACCGAGCTGGAAATCACCGCTGCCAGAAATGTCACCGTGCTCGGTGCCAAAATAGCCGATGCCCTCTTTCCAGAAGGTGACGCTGTCGGCAAAGAAATGAAAATCAAAGGCCAAAAATTCGTAGTCATCGGCCTCTTGGAAGAAGAAGGCGAAGGGCTCTTTGACCTCCCCTCCAAGGACGATGCATGCCTGATTCCTTTTGGCTCTTTCGGAAAAATGTACTACTTGGGCAGATGGGGTGTGGAACCGACCATCGCTGCCAAGGGAATGGATAGCGACGATGGATTGATCGCCCTGGAAAATGAGATGACAGGGTTGCTCCGCGGCAAAAGAGGCCTAAAGCCGACGGAAGAAGATAATTTTGCTTTAAACAAATCTGAATTTATCCAAAATGCCATTGGCGCCATCTTCGATGTTATCAGCATCGCGGGAGCAGTAATTGGAGGCTTTTCCATCTTGGTAGGTGGATTTGGGATCGCAAATATTATGTTCGTTTCCGTCCGCGAGCGAACCAATATTATCGGCATTCAAAAGTCCCTAGGAGCCAAAAATTATTTCATC
Organism: Echinicola rosea; assembly: GCF_005281475.1. NCBI lineage: Bacteria > Pseudomonadati > Bacteroidota > Cytophagia > Cytophagales > Cyclobacteriaceae > Echinicola > Echinicola rosea. The sequence continues at coordinate 38,013 of NZ_CP040106.1, forward strand.
CTGCTACAATTCCTCTTTGAATCCACCTTTTTGAGTCTCTTTGGCGGGTTGGCAGGCCTAGTGCTGGTATTTGCCATCACCTTCGTACCCCTTGGCTCATTGGAAATATTCATGTCCGCCAAAAACATGATCTTAGGCATCGGCCTTTCCATGGTCATAGGCATGCTTTCGGGGGTTGTTCCCGCAGGAATTGCCGCAAGAATGGATCCTGTAGAAGCGATCAGAACAAATTGATAAAGGCCTGAAAATAGAAGTACGGAAACGGCAGTATCAAACCGATGCCCTATCCTGACAAACTTGGCGTTTTTTCCGCACTTCTTGACCAAGACATCCCATACACCAAGCCCAGACTCCACCCTTTGGGGAGCCTGGGCATCCAATCCTGTTGAGATCAAAAACGCTACTAAGAAAAGTGCATTTATTTAAATTAGAACTTCATCTATTCCTCTTCACAGTCGTAACGCTACTCCAAGTATAGTCCTAAGATACCCCGACCCAGTCATCAAGTCCAGATCACTGTACAAACTTATCTCAGGGAATTGGTAACTCGCTCTGACCATCACCCCGAAATCCGGAGCGCTTCCTCCGTATTCCATACTATTTTCATCACTTTATCACATACTGTTTTCATTCAACCAGCTGTGTAACGCCAGGGATCATTCCCACTTGACTTCCTACTTTAAAAAGGAAAAAGGACACCTTAACAATTTAAGGTGTCCTTTTTTACAGTAAATCAATAATTACGTTAATGGCTATTCCTTCACGGGCTCTTCCTCCACTTCACCACCGAGGCCCGCTTTTGCTTTGATCTTGACCTCAAGCTCCTCCATCAGCTCTGGATTGTCCAGTAGGAGATTTTTGACGGCATCTCGCCCTTGGCCCAGCTTGTTACCATCATAGGAGAACCAAGATCCTGCCTTCTTCACGATATCAAACTCCACTCCAAGATCGATGATCTCGCCCACTTTGGAAATCCCTTGACCATACATGATGTCAAATTCCACTACTTTAAATGGAGGTGCCACTTTGTTTTTGACCACCTTTACTTTGGTACGATTACCGAGGACATTGTCTGCACTCTCTTTGATCTGGCCGATCCTTCTGATGTCCAGCCTAACAGAAGCATAGAATTTCAGTGCATTACCACCGGTAGTGGTTTCGGGGCTACCGAACATCACACCGATTTTGTCCCTTAGCTGGTTGATGAAGATGCAGGCGCAACCAGTCTTATTAATAGCGCCCGTCAGTTTTCGAAGTGCCTGGGACATCAACCTCGCTTGAAGTCCCATTTTGCTATCCCCCATCTCTCCTTCCAGCTCGCCCTTTGGCACCAAAGCTGCCACAGAGTCGATCACGATAATGTCCAAGGCTCCTGAACGGATCAGGTGTTCGGCAATTTCCAACGCCTGTTCTCCATTGTCAGGCTGGGAAATAAGCAGGTTTTCAGTATCGATCCCCAGTTTTTCTGCATAAGATTTATCAAAGGCATGCTCAGCATCAATGATTGCTGCCATTCCGCCTTTTTTTTGCGCCTCTGCGATGCAATGCATGGCCAGTGTAGTCTTACCGGAAGATTCCGGACCATAGACCTCTATGACCCTTCCCCTGGGGATACCACCTACACCCAATGCCATATCCAACCCGAGTGAACCTGTAGAAATGGTTGGAACATCGACTACCGAATTATCACTCAACTTCATGACCGTACCTTTTCCGTAGGTCTTTTCCAACTTATCCATTGTAAGCTGAAGCGCTTTTAATTTTTCTGTATTTTCACTCATATACTCAAAGAATCGAAGGTGTATTAAAATATTATGTGAAAGTAAACATTCGCTATCTGAATATCAACTTTCATCACAACCATTGTTTTGTTATGCCGTTTTATTAAATTAGGATTTTGTATTATACGGTGACAGTAGATTTGGTATAACTTTTGAATTTAGACTTAAAAAGTAACATTTCATTTATGCCCTTGATCATAAGATTATTTTTAATTCCCTTCTTTATTGTTGCCATTTACACCAACACGCACGGCCAACAATTCACCAAACCCTACAAAGAAGGCGAAAAGCTTACTTTTAAGGTAAAGTATCTTTTTTTCAATGCAGCGGAGGCCAAAATGATAATAGATGACAACATCCATACTATAAATGGCCGTCCTGCATATAAGATCGATGTTTACGGCAAAACGCTAAGTATTTTTAGCATATTTAAAGTAAAGGATAATTGGGGCACCATGATGGACACGGCCCAAAACATCCCCTATCGCTCATATAGGCATATTGAGGAAGGGGGATACCGCAAGCATGAAGTCATCGACTTTGACCATCAGGAAGGCACTGCAACGGTAAAAGAGTACGACAAGGAAAACAGAAGGATAAAATCAACCAAAGAGTTTGACATTCAGTCCGGAATCCAGGATATCGTCAGCGGATTTTATTATATGCGCCATCTTGATTACAGACTGTACAAAAAAGGTGACGTCATTGATATCAAAGGATTCTTTGACGAAAAAACCTATGACATGAAGATGGTCTATGAAGGCAGGGATCGGGTATCCACCAAAATCGGGGAATTTGATACTATTGTCATCTCGCCAGTGATGCCCAGCAACAAACTGTTCAGCGGTGAAAACCCCATAAAAATGTGGATCACCAATGACAAAAACAGGATCCCGATCAAAGTAGAAGCGGAACTGGTCGTCGGATCTCTTAACATGGAAATAACACAAGCCAGTGGTTTACGTAACAAGTAGATAATACTCACTTAATATTAAATTAACAACATCAAGTTTCAGCAAAACATTCTATTGGACAACAAGCCTTTTTCCCTAAATAAAGTTATTTCTTTTGATAGTTTTTCTAAATTAGCAGTGCTTTAAAGAACATTAAACAGGCAAAGTCAAATGAGTGACAAACCAAAAATCAAAGTTCTGGTAGTAGATGACGAACCAGATATTATTGAAATTTTAACTTATAACCTTGAAAAGGAAGGTTACGAAGTGGCCTCGGCAAGTGACGGGGTAAAAGCTGTACAAACTGCTGGTAAATTCAAGCCTGACGTCATCCTTCTGGACATCATGATGCCGAACCAAGACGGAGTCGAAACCTGCCGGCAAATAAGGGACATGGAGGAACTCAAAAACACCTTTATCATATTCCTCACTGCCCGCTCTGAAGAATATTCTGAAGTCGCTGCTTTTGATGTAGGGGCCGATGATTATATCACCAAGCCCATCAAACCAAGGGCATTGGTCAGTAGAATAGCGGCACTCTTCAGGAGGGAATCAAAAAAAGAACAGGAAGTTTCCCAAATCAAGATAAAAGACCTCACCATAGACAGGAGCAGTTTTACGATCGATCAAGACGGCAAGACCATTACCCTTCCCAAGAAGGAATTTGAGCTGCTTTATTTTCTGGCCAAAAATCCCAACATGGTTTTTAGCAGGGACGAATTGCTCCAGAACATCTGGGGAGCGGATGTTTTTGTATTGGCAAGGACAGTGGATGTCCACATCCGTAAAGTAAGGGAAAAAATAGGAGACCACTATATCACCACGGTAAAGGGTGTTGGTTATAAGTTTGACAACAACTAAATATGCTTACCACATCTAGAGGAATATCGCTTGTACTGGCTTTCGCCATATCAGCCTTTACTGTTGCCTTCCTCTCATTGCTGGACGATGCCACCCCGATGCTATTGACCGTAGCTTGGGGGCTGACCATCGCCATTTCTTACCTTTTGATTAACCTCACCCTTGAATTCCTGATTTTTAAGGAAATCAGCAACATATACAGCGCACTAGAGAAAATCCAAAAAAAGGACCTCTCTGGAATAGCCGACAAGCCCCGAAAAACCTCCATCTCCCCCCTTAGAAAAATCAATAGTACGATAAATTCGTACGCTATTGCCAAAAATAAGGAAATCGAAACACTACAGCGCAATGCTGCTTTCAGGAGGGAGTTTGTGGCGGACATATCCCATGAACTGAAAACCCCGATTTTCGCTGCACAGGGATATGTCCATACGCTGCTGGACGGCGCCGTGGAAGATGTCAATGTGCGGGACAAATTCCTAAAACGTGCTGCCAAAAGCCTCAACAACCTTGACAACCTTGTCCAGGACCTTCTTACCTTAAACCAAATGGAAAGCGGAGTGGTCAAATTCAACCATGAAGTTTTTAATATGATCCCACTGATCGAAGAAGTGTTGGAGCAGCTTGAAAATAAAGCGGAGAAAAGGCACGTCAATATCCGCTTTAAATACAATCCAGAGAAATCCTACTTCACCAAAGCGGACAAAGACAAAATCTACCGCGTCTGCCAAAACCTCATCTCCAATGCCATAAAATACAACCATGAAGGTGGCGAGGCTATAATTCATGTAAAATCCACCAAAAACCATATCAAGATAGATATCAAGGACAATGGGCTTGGCATTCCACCGGAAGACATCAAACGCATTTTCGAACGGTTTTACAGGGTGGACAAGAGCCGTTCTCGGGAAATGGGCGGTACAGGCCTAGGGCTGGCTATTGTAAAACACATCCTCGAAGGCCACAAGAGCAAAATCTCGGTAACCTCCACCTTGGGCAAGGGATCCAATTTTAGTTTTACCTTACCATCGGAAAAGAAAGCCTCTGCCACAGAAGAGTAATCCTTTTTGCAAAACGGTGACAGGAACCTTTCCCGTTTGGTAACCAAACATTATTTTGGCTAACATTTTTTCCGTTCAGTAATTTTAGCTAATTTTGCACCTTAAATTTGAAAGGTGTTAGCCCGGCTGTATGAAGAAGTTAGATTTCGAAGATCTTATTCTGTTTCAAAATGATGACTATATCGTCATCAATAAGCCTCCATACTTATCGACCTTAGACGATAGGCATGAAAGACAAAACATCCTTCACTTGGCCAAAGATTACATTTCAGATGCCCAAATGTGTCACCGATTGGACAAGGAAACTTCAGGATGTTTGGTTATTGCAAAGAATCCGGATGCATACCGTAATATTGCGATCCAATTTGAACACAGAAAAGTCGAAAAAATCTATCATGCCGTGGCAGAGGGAATCCATGAATATGACCACAAGCTCGTGGACAGAAACTTGGTCGCGACCAATAAAGGCATAGCCAAGATAAGTATCAAAGGAAAACCCGCCACGACCTACTTCAGCACGCTAAAAACCTATGCCATGCATTCACTGATCGAATGCAGGCCGGTTTCGGGAAGACTACACCAGATCAGGGTTCACCTGGCTTATCTGGGAGCACCTATCTGTGGCGATGAAATGTACGGCGGTAAGCCGCTATACCTTTCAGGACTTAAGAAAAAATTTAACCTGAAGAAGGGAACAGAAGAACGACCGATCATGCAACGCGTTTCACTGCATGCTTATTCCATCTCCTTTGAAGGGACGGACGGACAGCCCATAGAGGTAAACGCCCCGTACCCCAAGGATTTTGCGGTCTTGGTAAAACAGCTGGAAAAGAAATAGCCGACAGGCCATTCCACTCCTGACTGACCATAACCGACAAAGGATTTTCACGATAAAATGGACAGAAAAAATCGCTATCCATGTGAAAATTAGGCAGTAAAGGCAAAGATATTTTGCATATAATCGGAATTCCTTCTATCTTTGTGTCCCTTTTTGAGGGCGAAATGTATTTAACAAGCTAATAATTAAACATTTACACAGTGGATACTTTAAGCTATAAAACCGTATCAGCAAACAGTGCTACCGTACAAAAAGACTGGGTGATAGTGGATGCCTCAGCCATGGTACTTGGTAGATTTGCAAGTGAGGTAGCGAAAATCTTAAGAGGAAAAAACAAGCCTAGCTTCACTCCTCACGTTGACTGCGGAGACAATGTCATTGTCATCAACGCAGACAAAATCAGATTGACCGGAAAGAAGTGGGACGATAAGGTTTACGTTCGTCACACGGGCTACCCAGGTGGTCAGAGAATCTCTACCCCAAGGATCCTTAAAAGCAAGTCTTCTGCAATCCTTGTAGAGAAAGCCGTAAGAGGAATGCTTCCCAAAAACAGATTGGGAAGAAAGTTGTACACCAACCTTTATGTATATGAAGGCACAGAACATCCTCACGAAGCTCAACAACCAAAAGCAGTTAAACTTTAATCTGATCATTCCATGGAAGTTATCAATACAATCGGTAGAAGAAAGACATCTGTAGCGAGGATCTATATGAAGCCTGGCAAAGGTGAAATCATTGTTAATAACAGAAGCATTGAAGCATATTTCCCTTTTGACCTTCACCAGATCGTCGTAAGACAGCCGCTTACACTTGTAAACGAAGCTGAAGGATTCGACATCAAAATCACCGTAGACGGTGGTGGTATCAAAGGACAGGCGGAAGCTGCCAGAATGGCGATCGCCAGAGCCCTATGCGAAATCAATGAGGAGCACAGAAGCCCATTGAAGAAAGAAGGATTCCTTACCAGAGACCCAAGAATGGTTGAACGTAAGAAACCAGGACGCAGAAAAGCAAGAAGAAGATTCCAGTTCTCCAAGCGTTAATCTGGAAATTACTAAAGTACTTTATAAAACATACATATTTAAATGGCTAAAATCGAATATAAAGACTTACTGGATGCTGGTGTTCACTTTGGACACTTAACAAGAAAGTGGGATCCTAGAATGGCACCGTATATCTTCATGGAGAAGAACGGTATCCATATCATTGATCTGAACAAAACGCTCGTGTGCCTTGATGAAGCATCCAACGCACTCAAGCAAATCGTACGCTCCGGCAAAAAAGTGATGTTCGTGGCGACCAAAAAACAAGCTAAGGACCTGGTAGCTGAAGAAGCAGCAAGACTTAAAATGCCTTTCGTGACCGAAAGATGGTTAGGTGGTATGATGACCAACTTTGCCACTATCCGTAAGTCACTTAAAAAGATGTCTTCCATTGACAAGTTGATGAAAGAAGAGTCTTATACCAACTTGGCGAAAAAGGAACGCTTGATGATCACCAGACAGCGAGAAAAACTTGAAAACGTACTTGGCGGTATTGCCGACCTTACACGTCTTCCTGCAGCGCTATTTGTAGTGGACATCAAAAGAGAACACATTGCGATTGCCGAAGCCAAAAAGCTTGGTATCCCTGTTTTCGCTTTGGTAGATACTAACTCCAATCCTGGAGAAGCGGATTTTCCAATCCCTGCCAATGACGATGCATTCAAATCCATTTCATTGTTGGTAAAAGCGGTCGGTTCTGCTATCGAAGAAGGACTTTCTGAAAGGAAGAAAGACAAAGAAGAAGCAAAACTTTCTGAAGAGGAAGAAGCCAAGAAAGCTGCTGACGCCGAAACCAAAGAATAATCCACTATGATTTAATGATAACAGAAAATTGAACATACGGTAAACTACCTATGTTCAATTTTTTTGTTATTGCCTACTCGTTTAAACCTTACCCGAGAGGAAAAACGATCATTTTATATAAGTCATCATCACTATTAAAAATATCAAACAATGGCTATTACTGCACAAGATGTAAACAAACTAAGACAAATGACTGGTGCCGGTATGATGGACTGTAAAAAAGCCCTTACCGAAGCTGAAGGAGATTTTGATAAAGCGGTTGATATCTTAAGAAAAAAAGGACAAAAGGTATCCGCTTCCAGAGCAGACCGTGAAACTAAAGAAGGTGTAGTAGTTACTAGTGTAAGTGCCGACAAATCAGAAGGGGTGCTATTGACACTTACTTGTGAAACGGACTTCGTGGCCAAAAATGAAGAGTTCGTAGCTTTTGCGAACGCAATTCTAGAATTGGCTGTGGAAAAAGGAGCTTCAACTAAAGAAGAGATCCTTGCCCTTCCTTTCGAAAATATCACTGTAGGTGAAAAAATCATCGAAATGACCGGTAAGATCGGTGAGAAAATCGAAATTAGCGACTACGTGGTCGTCAAAGGTGAAGCCGTAGTACCTTATATCCACTCCAATGGCAAACTAGGTGTACTGGTAGCACTGAAAAACGTGGGTGGTGCTGAGGTAGAGGAAGCAGGCAAAGACGTAGCCATGCAAATCGCCGCCATGAATCCGGTAGCCGTGGATAAAGACGGTGTAGATTCTGCAGTAGTAGAAAGAGAAATTGCTGTAGGTAAAGAGCAAGCTCAAGCGGAAGGCAAGCCTGAAGCAATGATCGAAAAGATCGCCATGGGCAAACTGAACAAGTTCTATAAAGAAAACACCTTGCTGAGCCAGTCTTTCGTAAAAGACAGCAGCAAATCCGTTACCCAGTACCTGGACGGCGTAAACAAAGGCCTAACAGTCGTGGACTTCAAAAGAGTAGCTATCGGGTAACTCATGCTCGAAACAGTATAAAACAAGAACCGCAGGCTTAAAAGCTTGCGGTTTTTTTTTAGACAATCAGAACTTATATTCAAAGGTCTTTCTCACCATTCATCAGCCCCTCTATCGCTTCCACTTCGATCGGGATCTCGGCCATCAAGTCCGTATTTCCTTCCTCACCGATTTCATAATTATTTTCCAACCTTATGCCTATCGACTCCTCACGGATATAGATTCCGGGCTCTATGGTAAAGACCATCCCTGTCTTTACGGGCGCATAGACCGATCCCACATCATGCACATCCAAGCCAAGAGGATGCGATGTACCATGCATAAAGTATTTCCGGTAGAGCGGGTTGGAGGGATCCTGCTTGCGTACATCGTGCTTGTCCAGCAGGTCCAGTCCGATCAACTCAGACTCCATTAACCTGCCCACTTCCTTTTGATACTCTTGGAGCAGCACTCCCGGCCTGAGAATTTTTTCTGCCTCCCTCATAACGCGGAGCACCGCATCATATACTGCACGTTGCCTTGGTGTGAACCGGCCATTTACAGGAATCGTGCGGGTCATGTCGGCGTTATAATTCCCATATTCTGCTCCTACGTCCATCAGAATCAAGTCACCCGATTGGCATACCTGATCATTCTCTAGGTAATGCAGTACACAGGAATTGGGGCCAGAACCGACAATGGGCTCATAGCCAAATCCCTTACTGCCACGACATACAAATTCATGCAGGTATTCTGCTTCAATCTCATATTCCTTTACTCCTGGCCTCACGAACTCCAGCACCCTTCTAAACCCCTTCTCTGTAATATCACAAGCCCTCTGCAGTTGGGTGATTTCATCCGGTGCCTTGACCGACCGCAGCTCCCCCATCAATGGTGCCAGTCGCTCATACTGGTGAAGCGGATATGCTCCCTTTAGTCGCTTCATAAACCGAGCATCTCTTGATTCCACTTCATTTGAAGCTCCACGGTGTTCATTTGTATTGAGGTAAATATGGTCCACATGAGTCAAAACACTCCGCAACACCTGGTCAAACTCGGAAGTCCAGCGTACCGTTTTCACACCAGACAGCCCACTTGCTTCTTTCTTGCTCAGCTTATTCCCTTCCCAAACGGCAATTTCCGCATTCGTTTCCCGTACAAACAGGACCTCCCGCATCATCTCATTGGGAAAATCAGGGCAAATCAACAGGATCGTTTCTTCCTGATCGATACCACTGAGGTAAAATAAATCATTATTTTGCCTGAACTTCATCGTACCATCGGCATTGGTAGGCATTAGATCATTGGCATTTAAAATGGCAACGGAGTTTGGCTTCATCTTCCCGGCCAACTTGAAGCGGGTTGCAATATAAAAAGTATTGCTTAGTGGTTGATATCTCATTGCTTTGTGTTTTTATATCGTTTAGCACACCATAATTGGTGCGAAAAAGCCCCTAAAATCATATTGGATATTGGCCTGTCCTCTCTTCAAGGCTTCTTTACCAACCCATCCGTACACACATATTTCTTGGCCGCCATGTTCTCATTCATGATCTGCAGGTTTTCCTCTTGGTCGGTCCAGCTTTCTTTGTGATGCAAATGATATTGGACAGCCAAATTCCTCACCGAGCCCAATTGATACCCCAGCCCTTTAAATCGCCAGAGGAGATCGGCATCTTCCCCGACTGCTGGGCGTGTATAAGCTTCATCGAATCCATTAATGGCATAAATCGCATCCCTGTGAAAGGACATATTACAGCCTTTCAAATGTCTCATCTTCCGTGTGCCCATTACCATTCCCAAAAGCCCTTTAGGGTCAATGAAAAATCCCTCTTCCACAAACTCGCCTCCGCTGTTTTTGATTTTTTTAAAATGCTTCCGCAAATAAGCATTCATTTGATTTGGTCTGACGGATCCCTCCAGCAACAACTTTGTCGTTTCGGGGTCAAGCTTAATCCGTTTTCCGGCAAGGATGGTAGTTGGACTGGAATTTTTGACATGAAACTCCATAAACCTAGGATGGAGCACACAGTCCCCATCAATAAACACCAGCCAATTGGTATTGGCCGCCCTGATAGCTTCATTAAGCGCCTGGTTTTTCTGCCAACCGCTATCCTCCCTGGTCAGATGCTGAACAGGATGCTGAAAGGAATAGTGATGCACAAACCCCTTCATTTCATCCGAATCACCATCCTCAGAGATTATCACTTCAAACCGATTGTCAGTTTGGCCCACCAGTGAATCCAGTACGGCCTTTAGGAAAGTAGTGTTTTTATAAACCGATATAATTAAAGTAGCCTTTAACTCGTCTTTTGCGGGATGCATATTGTTTGTTTGATCCATAACCAGGGACTGTTCCCCATTATTATATCCTTAAAACTAACATATTAAAGACGATGAAAAAAATATCCTGATAAAGTACATTATTTTTGTAATTTCAAGTTTGAAAGTAAACAAAACATGTCATACAACATCAAAGCGTTGCCAAATGGTATCCGCATTGTTCACCAGGAAGTGACACACACCAGATTGGTCCATTGTGGATTTATCTTGGATATCGGCAGCAGGGACGAGGCGAAAGAACAGGCTGGGCTTGCCCATTTTTGGGAGCACATGGCTTTTAAAGGTACCCAAAAGCGAAAGTCCTTTCATATTTTGAATCGATTGGAGTCGGTAGGTGGCGAGCTAAACGCTTACACGACCAAGGAAAAAATTTGCTTCTATTCATCCATATTAAAAGAGCATTTCAACAAAGCAGCCGAGCTGCTGTTTGACATTACATTCCACAGTACCTTTCCTGTAAAGCAAATCGAGAAAGAACGTCAGGTCATCTTGGAGGAAATGGCCATGTATCGGGATTCTCCTGATGATGCCATCCAAGATGAATTTGATGAAGTCGTTTTCCAAAACCATTCCTTAGGAAGAAATATTTTGGGTACGGAAGAGACAGTAGCGAGTTTTTGCCAAAACGATTTCTTTGATTTTATCTCCACCAGAATGGACACCTCAAAAATCGTCTTTTCGGTAGTAGGCAATATCTCTTTCCAAAAAGTACTCCGACAACTGGAACCAAAGCTAAACGAGATACCTACAAAAAAAAGCCTGTACAGAAGAAGTGATTTTGCGCATTATCAGCCAAAACGCGAAGAAGTCCATAAAGAAATCAGCCAAGCCCATTGCGCTATCGGAAAGCCGGCCTATTCACTCTACCATCCCGACCGCTACAAACTTTACCTGCTGAACAATATTCTTGGAGGTCCCAGCATGAATTCCCGTTTAAACCTTGCCTTAAGGGAAAAATATGGATACGTTTATAGTGTAGAATCTGCCTACCAAGTGTATAAAGACACGGGTTTTATTGGTATATTTTATGGTACTGAGGAAAAAACGTTTAAAAAAGCCCAAAAACTGGTATTGCGTGAGCTCAAACGACTGAGAGAAAAAAAACTGGGCACGCTGCAACTCCACATGGCCAAGGAACAGACCATCGGGCAGATGGCCATGGCCGAGGAAAATCACGCCGCGCTCATGCTTGTGTTTGGCAAAAGCCTTCTGGACAAAGGCCGTATCGATTCTCTGGACCACATTTTCAATATCATACGAAGCACCACCTCTGAAGAACTCCTGCAGATAGCCAATGAAATTTTCAGAGAGGATGAGCTTAGTTTTCTCACTTATTTACCCCACTAGAAAATGGAATTTATTAGCGAGGACCTTTTACATTATTGCCAAGAACACACGACTGCTGAAGATAAACTGCTTCAACAGATCTCTCGTGACACCCACGCGAAAGTAATGATGCCACGGATGCTGTCCGGCCACCTTCAAGGCAAGACGTTAGAGCTTTTCACCAAAATGCAGCGTCCCAAAACCATACTTGAGATAGGAACTTACACGGGCTACTCGGCCATTTGCATGGCAAGGGGCCTGGACAATGGGGGGAAAATCATCACCATTGACAAAAATGATGAACTGGAGGAAATGGTAAGGGCCTACTTTAAAGCTTCTGGACTGGATAGCCAAATACAGTACCTACTGGGTGATGCGATGAAACTCATCCCTGCAATTGATAAAATGTTTGACATGGTATTTATTGATGCTGACAAAAGGAATTATTCCAATTATTATAATATGATCATCGATAAGGTAAATCCCGGGGGGTTGATTCTTGCAGACAATGTCCTTTGGTCCGGAAAAGTAATTCAAGATCATGCTGGAAAAGCCGATAAATCCACACAGGCCATTTTGGATTTCAATAAAATGATCCAAAATGACGACCGGGTAGAAAACGTGCTTTTCCCGATCAGGGATGGCATCATGATGGCCAGAAAGCGATAGTTTTCAGTAGCCACTTCGCATATCAAAACGGAGTTTCCGATCGTTTAAATTAAACAGGTAATCAATACTACGCAAACTATTGGCATGTTTCATAGACCAACCAAGACTATTTACAGTGGACTGATCTTTTTCATTTTTGCTGCTCTAAACCTTGCCTATGCACAGGCACCTCGGGTACCTCAAACTATCCGTTTTGCCGACATGACCCTCCAGCTCAACAATCAGGCCCAACGGGACATTCAGCTGGATGTGGATGCCCTTCACCGTAACCCCTCCTACTTTAAAACTAAAATGGAAAGGGTCGATCTCTATATGCCCATAATCGAACGGGTCTTACGAGAGCAAGGTGTACCTGACGACCTGAAATACCTGGTCATTCAGGAAAGCGGCCTGATTGCAGATGCAGTATCTTCCTCAAATGCAGTAGGCTTTTGGCAGTTTAAAAAAGGGACTGCCCACGAAGTATTTTTACAAGTGGACAATCAAATCGATGAACGAAAAAACATTGTCGCATCAACAAAAGGAGCTGCCATATATCTAAAAAAGAACAACAGTCGGTTTGACAATTGGGTTTGTGCAATGGTAGCTTATCAAATGGGCCTTGGAGGTGCCCAAAATTACTTTGGCAGCCAATATAATGGCCAAAAGACCATGAAGATCACCCGTAACACCCATTGGTACTTCAAAAAATATCTCGCCCATAAAATTGCATTTGAAAGCCAATTGGGAAAGTTTGTCAGCAATCAGCACTTAGAAGTGGTCGAGGTACAGGGACCTGTCTCGCTCCCACAGCTCGCAAAAAACCTTAATGTAAGCACATCCCATCTAGAAGCCTATAATAAATGGGTCAGTAGAAAAAAAATCCCAGGCGGCAAAACCTATAGCCTTACTTATCTGCCAACAGGCGCACCTTCCTATAAGCCAGTGCTCACATCATCTGGTGACCCAACGACAACCACCAGTATCCCCAATGTCGCCGGAACCAATCGTGCCGGCTATCCCAAAATCACGGGGAAACAGTCACTACCTTTCGAAAAAAACCAGATCAAAATCAATGGCATAAAGGGGATCATTGCTGCTGTCAACACCACTTCTGAAGATTTTGCAGAACGTATCGGCATACGCGACGGTAAATTCAGAAGGGTAAATGACTTGTCCAAATCAGACCCCGTCGTAAAAGGTCAATATTATTACACGAAAAGAAAAAAGGGGAAAGCCAAAACGCCGTATCATGTAGTCCGAAAAGGAGAAACACTATGGAAAATCTCCCAAGCCTATGGAATCCGGCTACACTCACTAAAGGCAAAAAACAGGCTGTACAAAGACGAAGACCTTAGGGAAGGAATGGTGTTAAAATTGCAAAAATACCGGAGAAGAAATGAGCCCTTTGAATACCAACAAGTAAAACCTTCTTTTACTAAAAAGTCTGCCGACAAACCAATCCCCTCACCTACACCCACAGAAACGGTTGAAAAAGCGCCCATGGAACAAACTCCCCAAAAAACACTTACACACAAAGTCGTAAAAGGGGAGACGCTTTATGCGATTGCAAGAAAATATGGCGTCACGGTTTCGCAAATCCAACAGTGGAATAACATCACCAACCAATCAGTGATCCATGTGGACCAGGAACTAATCATTCGCCGTGATTGAGGCATATCGAGAAAGAAAATTATATTTGTAGTCTATACAATAAAAACCAAAGAATGATCCGGTACCTCTCCTGCTTTCTTTTTTTACTGTTGGTAAGCATACGATGGGCTTCCGCTCAGGACAAAATAACAGACATTGTCCCGGATACCGTCCTAATCAACGGCGACACCTTGGTCATGCTAGGAGACAGTCTGATCATAAAAGAAGAAGTCAGGCCTACTTTCTGGAAAACGGGAGGCAATTATAACCTTAGTGTACAACAGGTAAGTCTATCAAACTGGGCTGCCGGTGGCGCCAGTTCCTTTGCACTAAACACAGGGGTAAACCTATTTGCCAACTATAAGAAAAACAACAAAATATGGGAGACTTCCTTGTCGGTCAATTTTGGTTTTAACCGACAATCTGATCGATCTTACAAAACCCGAAAAACCAATGATAACTTTAAGTTTGTCAGTAAATATGGACGTGAATTAGCCAAAGGATTTTACTTGTCCACCCAGTTGGAGGCCAGGACCCAACTACTGGAAGGATATAAGTATTTCAAAGAAAGTGGATCAGAAATAGAATCCAGAAATTTAATTTCCGATTTCCTCAGCCCCGGCTATGTTCAGTCCTCTACCGGTTTGAACTACCAAAAAGAAAAAGATGGCTTTAAGTTTTCTTCCATTCTTTCCCCATTTACGGGCCGTTTTACGATTGTCCTAAACGACTCATTAAGCCAAGCCGGTGCCTTTGGCATCATTCCAGGTGACAAGGTCAAACCGGAAGCGGGAGCCTCGCTGGGTACTTCCATCGACATGAAAGTAATGGAGAACATCAACTGGAAAGCTGACCTCAATCTTTTCTCCAACTACGGGAAATTCGGTAATATGGTGGTCAACTTCAACTCAACCATCAGCATGAAAGTCAACAAGTACATCAGCACAAGGGTTGAAACCATTCTGATCTACGATGAAAATGTCTTTATAGAAATGGATGATGGAAGTAAAGCCCAAGCCATACAGCTCCAAAACCTCATCAACTTTGGTCTCGGAATTGACTTTTAGAAATCAGTCTCTAGCCCAAACCGCTTTTGCAGCTCTTTAAGTGCTGGTGACTTTTTGGTCAGATAGGCCAATTTATCCGTGGACGTATAGAGCTTGGACTCCTCACTGACTGCATCCTCTTTGATTTCGAAATTGATTTCCACAAAGTCATTTTCCAATTTCTTCCTAAAAATACCGATCAATTCTGGTCGCAACTGCGAAAAACGATGTTCCTGTAGCTCTCCATTCAAGAAAAACTTCACGGAATTTTCATTTACCTCAAACGGCTGCTTAAGCAAGGTGCTCTCGATAAGCCTCTTCTGTTGCTTGTAGCCAGCAATAACATCCTCCAAGACAGCCCCAAGCTTTCCTTTATCGAAAGGCGTTCTTTGGACTTCACTTTGATCGATAGGGTGTTTCTGTTCTTCCTTTTTGGGCGCTTGCCTGCTTTCTTCCGCTTCGTTCTTCACCTGACTTTTCACTTCAGAAAGACTGGCAGGAATTGTCATCGTCTTCTTTACTTCTGCTTTTGGAGCAGAGGCTGTCGCAGAGGGTTTATCTTGCTGTTTAACGGATGAAGACTTCTGCTTAGCTAGTCTTTTTTTTTTGCCTCCTCCCTCGCCACAGCTGCCAGCGATATGGCTTGTGGGAGTTTTGCGAGTTTCATCAAAGCCAGCTCCACATGGAGCCGCTGATTTTTACTTCCTTTATAGTGGATATCGCATTGGTTGCAAATATTCAAGGCCGAAAGTAAAAACGATAGATTGGAACTGGCTGACTGCTCAATATAGCGCTCTTGGGCACTTTCAGAGACTTGCAGGAGTTCGACGGTAGCCGCATCTTTACAAACCATTAAATTCCTAAAGTGCTCACTCAAGCCAACGATAAAATTATGGCCATCAAATCCCTTTTTAAGGATTTCATCAAAAATCAACAATACATTGGAAACACTTTCTGCCAACAGTGCATCCGTAACCTTAAAATAATAATCATAATCGAGTATATGGAGATTATTAATGGTCTCCGAATACGTCAACATATTACCTGCCGAGTAGGTAACGATAAGGTCAAATATGGAAAGTGCATCCCTTAATGCTCCGTCCGCTTTCGCAGCAATCAACCGCAAAGCCTCATCTTCATAAGAGATGTTTTCTTCGGAGGCTATATATTTCAGATGTTCGGCAATGTCCTTGATCTGTATTCGGTTAAAATCAAATATCTGACAACGGGAAAGGATTGTCGGAATGATTTTATGCTTTTCGGTAGTGGCCAGGATAAAAATGGCGTACTTGGGTGGCTCCTCCAAGGTTTTCAAAAAAGCATTGAAAGCCTGTGTAGAGAGCATGTGCACCTCATCAATGATATAGATTTTATAACTTCCCTTTTGAGGCGCATACCTCACTTGATCCACCAAATTCCTGATATCGTCCACCGAGTTATTGGAGGCGGCATCCAGTTCATGGACATTAAAGGAACTATTGGTATTAAATGCTTTACAAGACTCACATTCATTACACGCTTCGAAGTCCCCGGATAGGTTTTCGCAGTTGATGGTTTTTGCAAGAATTCTCGCACAGGTGGTCTTCCCTACCCCACGCGGCCCACAAAACAGGAAGGCTTGTGCCAAATGGTTGTTTTTAATGGCATTCTTTAGTGTAGTGGTTATATGTTGTTGTCCGACCACACTTTTGAAATTGGAAGGTCTATATTTTCTTGCTGAGACTACAAAGTTTTCCATCACCGCAAGATATAAAATTCCTAGAATTTAGAAGGGCTAAAATCCCAAAATCCACACCAAAACAAACCAACTTCCTGAAAAACAACACCATCAATTCAACCGATCCAATACATTGTACCGAGAGGTGTTGCTGACATATTCTGGCACTATCTGCTTGATGTGCCTGACGATGTCTGTACTGGAATTCAATATCAGCAAACGCTCGAAAAATTCAATCTGATAGTTGACCCTATTAAATGGGATATTGCTCATTTTTACCAACCTAATTTTAGGATGATGAGTGATCAGTAGCTTTTCTGAATGGCATATCAGCTCTTCATGTAGTTTTTCACCTTCCCGAAGACCTGTAAAGACAATATTGATATCTTTCCCAACCTTTTTGTCGCTTAACTGAATCATTTTCTTGGCTAGATCAAGGATCTTTACGGGCTCTCCCATATCAAAAATAAAAATCTCGCTACCTTTTGACATTGCACCAGCTTCTAGTATGAGCTGACACGCCTCACTGATCGTCATAAAATACCTGGATATATCGGGATCTGTCACCATTACGGGACCGCCCTGTTCGATCTGCTTCTTAAACAAAGGTATAACCGAACCATTTGAGCCCAACACATTTCCAAACCTTGTAATGGCAAACTTGGTAACTTGGCCTTTTTCTACGTCCAGGTATCCGCTCAATGCCTGGATATAGATTTCTGCGATACGCTTTGACGCTCCCATTACATTGGAAGGGTTTACCGCCTTGTCCGTGCTGACAAAAACAAACTGTTTCACATTATGTAAAACGGAAAGATCTGCTAGGTTTTTAGTAGCCAAAACATTACTGGTTACGGCCTCCTCCGGATAATTCTCCATCATAGGAACGTGCTTGTAGGCGGCTGCGTGATAAACCATATCCGGCTTGTGTTCATGGAATATCCGATCCATTTTTCTTGTATCTCGAATATCCGCCAATACGGGTTTGATCGGACTTTTCCAATGCCCTCCTTTAAACTCCTGTTCGACATCATAAAGGGCTGACTCAGCCTTATCAACCATAATCAACAACGATGGCTTATGGGAAATGATCTTGCGGCACAATTCGCTACCGATAGAACCTGCCGCCCCAGTCACCATGATCACCCTATCGGAAATTTGACTGAATACCGCTGGATTATCAAGCGATATCTCTGGACGGGACAATAGGTCTTCAATCCTAATTTGTCGAATTTTACCAACACTAAATCCCCCCTTCACCCATTCATCAATCGATGGTACCACACTTACCTTGATCCCTAGCCGTAAACATTCTTCGATAATGTCCTTTTTCCTTTTGGGAGAAATGCACATTATCGAAATCAATAAGTCCGTGATCCCATGTTCCTGCTGAAGAGACATCAGGTGGTCTAGTCCCCAATAAACAGGAATCCCCCCAATATTATCACCCTCTTTTTGAACATCATCATCCAAAAATGCATGAATTTTCTGATTGGATCCGGCTTGACTCCTCAAAACAGTTTTGGATAACCTACCAGCCTCGCCTGCACCAAATATAACGATATGCTTTGTTGGCTGCTTTTTCTTTAGATACATGCCATAAAACTCCTTTATGAACAGCCTATAAAGCGTCATGCTAAAAAATGCCAACAGTGTGGCCATAATAAGTACGGAAATGGGTATATACGCAGCATGCAACACCAATTTTTCCAATGCAAGACAAACCAAGGCCATCAGCATCATTGATGTCATGACAATATACGCCACGATAGAAATGTTACTTATCCGCGATCTACCTCCAAACCACCTCACCTTTTCCAAGTAAAGCATTACTCCTGTTCCCAAAAGTGTGAAAAGCAACGCACTATCCATAACAGGATAACGATGTATAACCTCCCACTCAAAATTAAACCTTAAAAAATACGCTAGGATGATGGAATGAAATAGAATCACCGAATCAATTGAACGTGTGATCCACTTTATCATTATTACTATGTTTGCTTAAAAATGTTACAATTATTGGTGAAAATCAACAATCCAACAATAAAAAAGATCCTATTATAAGATCAAACAAACTCTTTAGTACAATGTAAAATAAATAAAACACATAAAAAATATTTTGAAAAACACTTTTCGGTATTGATAACCAGAAATAGGCGATTATTGAACTTCCAGCTTTATCCAAAAATAATCATTCTACTAAAGTACACTTATTTCTAGTGGTGACCTCGGAATGGAGACACATGTTCTTCATCATTATAGATACCACTTTCATCAAATGGTTTTGATAACGACTGAATAAAAATGTTTAAATCTTGTTTAAATGTCACCTTGCTAACATACTCTATGTCATACGCAAACTTTTCTCTCCAACTAATTGCATTTCTGCCGCTGACTTGGGCAAGCCCGGTAATCCCTGGCTTGACAGCATGTCTCCTGGCTTCTTTTTTAGTATATAAGGGTAAGTATTCTACCAATAAGGGACGGGGGCCTATTAAACTCATATGACCTAAAGCAACATTCAAAAACTGCGGAAGTTCATCCAATGAAGTTTTCCTCAGCCACCTACCCAAAAACGTCAATCGCACATGATCAGGAAGCAGAACTCCATATTGATTTACATCACTTTTCATGGTCCTAAGTTTAAATATCTTAAAGATCTTACCATCCTTACCCACTCTATCTTGGACAAAAAAGGGATTCCCTCGGAAGTCAAAAGCCAAAGCAATGGCTATTACCCCAACTAGCGGAAGGCATAGCAACACTCCAATCCACCCTATAAGATAGTCAATAATAGGTTTAAATAGATGTCGATACATTATATGTCCTTTGCTGAAACTCTAATATATAAGAAGAAACTAATGAGACATCTTCAAGAGTCAAGCCATTTCCTGAAGGCAAACACAAGCCTCTTTTAAAAAAACCTTCCTCTGTTCTATCTCCAAAATAGGGATAGGAACTGTAAAAAGGCTGTAAGTGCATTGGCTTCCAAACAGGCCTGGATTCTATATTTCGTTCTTCCAGAAAATGCCTGAGTCCTACAGCTTGCTCTTCGTGCGGCAGCATAACCGCAGTCAACCACCTGCTACTGCGCATGTTTCCAGTTCCCATCTGAAATCCAATTTCATGATCTGACAAAAAAGAATAATACCAATCAAAAATGGCCCTTCTTTTATTGATTTTTCCTTCGAGCTGCTCCATTTGGCTACAGCCCAAAATTGCATTAAGATTACTAAAGGCATAATTATACCCCAATTGACTGTGCTCATAGTGAGGCGCCGAGTCTTTAGCCTGCAAGGCAAAAAAGTTAGCTTCTTTGATCTTCTCATTGTCCTTGGCCAATAATGCCCCACCTCCTCCAGCGGTAATGATCTTATTGGCATTAAATGAAAAAATCCCATATTCACCAATTGTACCACAATATTGACCACCCACTGATGCCCCCAATGCTTCTGCAGCATCTTCTATAATGGGCACCCCATAGTGTTGGGCAATAGGGATCAGATCATTCATGTTGGCTGGCATTCCAAATACATGCACTGGAATGATCGCCTTAACCCGCTTACCTTTTTTCTTTCTATCCTCCAATGCCTCCTCGAGAAATTTTGGACACATATTCCAAGTCTCCTTTTCACTACCTATAAAAACAGGATTGGCATTGAGGTATTTGATCGGGTTGGCTGAAGCCGAAAAGGTCAACGATTGGCACAACACTTCATCGCCAGTCTGTACGTCGGCAAGCTTTAAAGCGAGATGAATAGAAGCTGTCCCAGACGAATAAAGCCCCACATTAGAAAAGCTCAAATATTCTTGAAGTTCTCTCCTAAAAGATTCTATATAAGCCCCTTGGTATCCAACCTCCTTACATGCCAGCGCATCACGCACTTGACCGGTAATATCTTCATTAAATATTGGTTCAGAAAGTTTGATTCTTGGCATATCCTACATTCTCAAATTAAAGCAGACCTCTAATTAATGAAAAATTTCAACACAAATCACACAAAAGGGGAATTTTATAATGGCATTACACCCAGTCATACACAACAATAGGGTAATCAAAAATTAAAAGGAATCCAAGCCATTTGCATACACCCCTTACATCAAAAAATCAATTTAAATTGACATCCTCTTGCCTGAGAACTTCTTGATCTATCTTTATCTTTGCCCGCATACCATGATAAGAACGCTGTGATAGCACACGAGGTGAACAACGTACTATTTGTTTTACTCTACGAAGCGTTAGTCTATCCAACACTACTCCCCCTCCAACAACCAACACCACTAAGACCGGCAACATCACAATATCAGGAAGTTCATTAAAAGCAATCATCAGTAAGATAAATCCAATCTTCACCCCTCCTAAAATTAACGCTACTTGATCATGTCTAAAACCCATTCGCATTAAAAAATGGTGTACATGACTCTTATCAGCTGTCATTGGTGATATCCCTTTTCTTGCCCTCTTTACAAACACACGTATCGTATCATAAAACGGCACAATCAATAAAGCTGCGGCTGTAGCCAAAGGCGCATGGAATTTAAAGTCATCGATTGGTATGACTACGTTACTTTCAATGAACTTTATGCATAAAACAGACAACGCAAACCCCAAGGTCAAGGAACCTGTATCACCCATGAAAATTTTTGCAGGATGCCAATTATAAACCAGAAAGGATAAAACTGCACCCACAAATGTAAAGGCAATGAATCCATAGGTAGTATGCCCAGAATAAAGGAACCATCCACCTAGCCCTAAAAAGGTAATAATACTTAATGTCCCCGCCAGACCATCCAGTCCATCGATAAGATTAAAAGCATTCGTCAAGCCAATAATGGCAAATATTGTCAGGGAATAACTGAACCAAAGTGGAAGCTCGTAAACACCAAGTAATCCGTAAAAATCAGTAATCCTCACATCACCCAAAACCACCACTGTGATCACGGCTATCAGCTGCCCAATTAATTTTTGGTAGGCTGTCAATTCCACCAAATCGTCCCTCAGTCCAAGAATAAACATGATGGACAAACCCAGCATAAAAAACCTGATTTCCACTAGCTGTTGGTAATTCAACCATATAAGAATCCCTCCTAAAAGGCCGATAAATATAGCAATTCCTCCCATGGAAGGCACAGAATATTTATGGATCTTTCTCCCTCCAGGTTTATCCAATAAATTTCCTTTCTTAATGAGAAATATTAGCAAGGGTGTTAATATTATCCCTATAAAAAAAGCAGTCAGTACAGAAAACAATACTAATAGCATAGAAAAGTGTTAAAGGTAATTAAATGTGCAAAACTTGGCATTGGTAATTCTTTACTGTTCATAAATCCTTAATAAACCATAAAGAACTTTAAGATTCTATTTCTATTTTTCAAATATACTAATTTTTTATCAAAAAACACGGGAATAACAATTCGTTAATATGGTAATATTATTGATGGATAGCTGTTTACTATATAAATAAACCGTAATAACTTAAAAGCATTGGAATTTTTCACTTGCAGATTTAAGGTAAGCGATCCGAACGCTATTTGAATTCCTATACCACAAAAATCCCCTCCAAACGAATCAGTGCTAAAGGAGGATTTTCCACATTTTAATGCACGATATATCCTCCCCAATAACAAGCCAAACTTCATCCCTCCAAAAATATGGCTTGGCCCCTTTTCAGGGATAGAGCCGTAGTTCTGCGGGAATTCATTGAAAGGAGGGAATAACAAATGGCTTTCTTAGCAGATCACATTATAAATGCAGAACTAGAGAAGTAATAAGGATGAACACAGCTGTACAATTGCACAGCTATTCTGGGAATAATAATTTGTTAATAGGGTAATGTTATTGATAGGCCACTAAGACACTAAAACACAAAGCAGTTATAAATTCTTTTCACCGCAGGTCCAGCAAGCACTTTTCAAACACAATACCTTTGTGGCATTTCTTTAACGGTGGTTTTTCCGGTAAGAAAACCGGCAGCCCCCAACTTTTCCGCTTGATCAAAATCCCCCATGCCGGATCCCCCGGTCCTACAGGGGCATATAAAAATGAAAAGGCCCACCGCTTGTGCGGTGGGCCTGTATAAAAGCGGGCGGCGACCTACTCTCCCGGGTGTAACCCCAGTACCATCGGCGCGACAGGGCTTAACTTCTCTGTTCGGGATGGGAAGAGGTGGATCCCCCGTGCCATACCACCCTAAGCTCTTCGTCCCATCGACATTTCTCAGGCGACGGAACAATATCTTTATTTCCTTTTTGGCCTTTCGACATTACCAAAGATAATACAACTCCGAACAGGCAAGCTTTCGGGCTATTAGTACTGCTCGGCTATGCCGTCTCCGGCTTTACACCTGCAGCCTATCAACGTCATCGTCTATGACAACCCTGTACGGAAACCTCATCTCGAGGTGGGTTTCGCACTTAGATGCTTTCAGCGCTTATCCCTTCCGGACGTAGCTACCCGGCAGTGCAGTTGGCACCACAACCGGTACACCAGCGGTCCGTCCAACCCGGTCCTCTCGTACTAAGGTCAGATCCTCTCAAGTTTCCCACGCCCGCAACAGATAGGGACCGAACTGTCTCACGACGTTCTGAACCCAGCTCGCGTGCCACTTTAATGGGCGAACAGCCCAACCCTTGGGACCTTCTCCAGCCCCAGGATGTGACGAGCCGACATCGAGGTGCCAAACCTCCCCGTCGATATGAGCTCTTGGGGGAGATCAGCCTGTTATCCCCAGAGTACCTTTTATCCTTTGAGCGACGGCCCTTCCATTCGGTACCGCCGGATCACTATACCCGTGTTTCCACCCTGCTCGGCTTGTCGGCCTCGCAGTCAAGCTCCCTTATGCTATTGCACTCCGCGCACGGTTACCAAGCGTGCTGAGGGAACCTTTGGAAGCCTCCGTTATCCTTTTGGAGGCGACCACCCCAGTCAAACTACCCACCAAGCAATGTCCCCGACATTCGCGGGTTAGACACCCGACAAACAAAGGGCCGTATTTCAACAGTGGCTCCACAACGCCTGGCGACGCCGCTTCACTGCCTCCGGCCTATCCTACACATTGTTTGCCCAATGCCAATGCTAAGCTGCAGTAAAGGTTCATGGGGTCTTTCCGTCCCGTTGCGGGTACGCGGCATCTTCACCGCGACTACAATTTCACCGAGCTCATGGCCGAGACAGTGCCCAGATCGTTACACCATTCGTGCAGGTCGGAACTTACCCGACAAGGAATTTCGCTACCTTAGGACCGTTATAGTTACGGCCGCCGTTTACCGGGGCTTCAGTTCAGCGCTTCCCTTACGGTAACGCCCCCCCTTAACCTTCCGGCACCGGGCAGGTGTCAGGCCTTATACTTTGTGTCTCCACTTCGCAAAGCCATGTGTTTTTGATAAACAGTCGCCTGGGCCTTTTCACTGCGGCCTCTCTCATTTCTGCGAGTAGGCGCCCCTTCTCCCGAAGT
>NZ_CP040106.1:6000000-6064527 GCF_005281475.1 Echinicola rosea
ATCGGGACTCAGAATATCCCCTACCCTCAAGGCTACACGACCTACCTTATCTTGGTAAGTTGGCCCAATGCCTTTTAATGTGGATCCGATCTTTTTATCCCCTTTGGATTTCTCGTACGCCGCATCCAACAGCTTGTGTGTCGGAATGATGATCGTGGCTTTTTTGGAAATAAACAGGTTTTGCTGATAGGTGATGTTAAACTTTTTAAGCCCTTCGATCTCCTTTCTCAAGACCACTGGATCCAGCACGACACCGTTTCCGATGATATTCTTTAGGTTTTCCCTGAATATACCACTAGGGATTTGATGAAGTACATGTTTGATCCCATCAAATTCCAGTGTATGACCTGCATTAGGACCTCCTTGAAACCTGGCAACCATATTATATTTAGGCGCGAGGAAATCAACCACTTTGCCTTTGCCTTCATCCCCCCATTGTAGGCCTAAAAGAACGTCCATTTTCATTGTATAATAAGTATATGTCTATTTTAGATTTGTCAAATTCCGCGTGAAGTTTGCAATAACAAAAAAAAATAGCAACTCAATGCTACTTTTTTTATGCAAATCCCTTCAAAACTGGCTAGTTTAAGTTTATTTTATGGCTGACCTGGCCGCTTCCATAGAATCAAAAACCGTAAAAATATTGTTTAGCTTCGTAATGACCAACAATTTCTTCACATGTTCAGATGGTGAAGCCAAATACACCTCTCCGCCCACATTCCTCATTTTTGTAAGCATAGTGATCAGCACCCCGATACCACTGCTGCTGATGTACCTAACTTCTTTTAGGTCAATAATACAGTTTTCTACTTTTTCTTGTATAGCATCAGAAATGATCTCTACTAATTTTGGCCCGGCCTCATCTCCTATAAGATCTCCTTTTAGGGACAAAATGATATTCTTGGCTTCTCTCTGAGCGCTATAACTTAACTTCATATGATTTGAATTGTTTATTAACAGTCAATATTTCCCTTTGCTTTACTACGAAAAGAAATGGATTGTGTTGTAAATGGCCAAACGTTTCACAGACCATAACCGAAGGCCTGAGCAGCTATACGGCTATTTTATTCTCACAATCTTTCTTGTTACAATTCCCATACAAAATCAAGGAATGGTGAAGAATATCGAAATTCAAAATCTCCCCAACCGTATTTTGGATGTTCTGTATCCTCGGATCACAAAACTCCACCACCTTATGGCACTCTGTACAGATCAAGTGATCGTGCTGTTTGTATCCATAGGATTTTTCGTACTGCGCGAGATTTTGCCCAAACTGATGCTTGGTGACCAAATCACACTCTACCAATAAATCAAGCGTATTATAAACAGTGGCTCTACTAACCCGGTAATTCTTATTTTTCATACTGATGTAAAGCGACTCTACATCAAAATGCCCATCACGACCATATATCTCTTCCAGGATAGCGTAGCGCTCGGGTGTTTTTCTAAGCTTTTTATTCTCCAGATAAGCAGTAAATATTTTTTTTACCTCTTCAAACAGCTTTTCGTTCAAGGCCATCTTTAATCATTCTTTGTTTCTACAAATATACGCTTCTTATTTAGAAAAGATTCAAATAAGAACACACTAATTTAGTCAAACCGAGTAACTTTGATCACTCCTTGGACCTCCATCAGGTTATGGATCAAATTATCCAAATGGTTTGTACTGTGTACATAAAGCTTAATGGATCCTTCAAAAAGGCCGCTGTCCGAATCCACTGTGATCGAACGCATATTCACTTTTAACTCACTGGATATGACCCGGGTAAGGTCATTTATCAGCCCTACTCTATCGGTACCGACAATCTTTAATCCTGCCAGAAAAGCTATCTCCTGCTGGCTGGTCCATCGGGCCTTGATGACCCTGTTACCATGATTGGAGAGCAATTCGAGGGCATTTGGACATGAGGTCCGGTGGATTTTTATTCCTTCATTCACGGTCACAAAACCAAAGACATCATCACCAGGGATCGGGTTGCAGCATTTGGCCAAAATATAATCCACCACGTCCATGTCCTCACCTATCAACAACTGGTCATGATCAGGCCCTTTTAAATTCTTGATTTCTTTGGTAAAGGAAGACTCATCGGTCACATGCTGCATGGGACTTTTGGTCTTCTTCTTTTTGATCTGTTTAAACTCTTTGAAACTTTTGATTGACGTAGGGTCGATGATGCCTTTTCCTACTTTAAAATAAAACTCCGTGGCGGTCTTGGTCTCAAAAAATGCCCGCAATTGCTCCACTACTACAGAAGAAAAATCCATTTTCATCTGCTTCAACTTCCGCTGCACAATCTCCTTACCATCCAGTATAAGGCTTTTCTTTTCCTCCTTCAGGGCATCCTTGATCTTGGCTTTTGCCCGAGAGGTAATGACAGATCGCAGCCAGTCCTCGGAAGGCTTTTGTTTTTTGGAAGTGAGGATTTCGACCTGATCGCCATTTTTGAGCTTGTGATTGATCGGTACCAGTCGCTGGTTGATCTTGGCACCGATACATTTCTCTCCCACTTCAGAGTGGATTTCAAAGGCAAAATCCAGCGCAGTGGCACCGTAAGGGAGCACCTTCAGGTCGCCCTTTGGGGTAAACACGAACACTTCATCCTGGAAGAGATTTCCCCTGAAGTCATCCATAAACTCTATAGCTGATCCGTCATTAGACTCCAATAGCGTCCGGACTTGGGTGATCCATTCATCCAATCCTGAACCACTTTTGCCAGGGCTGAGGTCTTTTTCTTTGTATTTCCAGTGTGCGGCATAGCCCCGTTCAGCGATATCATCCATCCGGGAAGTTCGGATCTGTACTTCCACCCATTGGCCTGTATTGCTCATCACAGTGGTGTGCAGTGACTCATATCCATTGGCACGGGGAGTACTGATCCAGTCACGAAGACGGTCTGGATTAGGACGGTAAAAATCCGTGACTATTGAATATACCTGCCAGCAATCTGCTTTCTCATTTTCATCCTCTGAATCAATGATCACACGAATTGCAAACAAATCATACACTTCTTCAAAAGGTATGTTTTGCTTTTTCATTTTATTATAAATGGAATAAACTGACTTTGGTCTTCCCTTGATCACAAACTCAAAGCCCTGGGCTGTCAGCTCTCTTTCTATAGGCGCCGTAAAGCTTTTGATGAACCGATTCCGGGACAGCCTGGTTTCTTTGATCTTGCCGACAATAAACTGGTAGGTCTCCGTATCCGTATATTTCAGGTAGAGGTCCTCCAGCTCAGATTTGATGCTGTAAAGCCCTAGCCGATGGGCCAGCGGCGCATAGAGGTACATCGTCTCGGATGCAATCTTCAACTGCTTATGCCGCGGCATACTTTGCAAGGTCCTCATGTTGTTTAGCCTATCGGCCAACTTGATCAGGATCACCCTGACATCATCGGAAAGGGTCAGGAGCATTTTCCTGAAGTTCTCTGCCTGCTGGGAACTGCCGTACTCAAAAACCCCGGATATCTTCGTAAGCCCATCAATGATCTTGGTGACCTTGGGCCCAAACTCCCGTTCGATATCCTCCAGCTCCCATTCGGTATCTTCTACCACATCATGGAGAAGTGCCGCTACGATACTGGTAGTTCCCAGTCCAATCTCCTCCACACACACCAACGCCACCTCGAGTGGATGGTAGATATAAGGCTCACCAGATTTCCTGCGCATCTCCTTGTGTGCATCACTTGACACATTAAAAGCCTTTTTGATTACCTTGGCATCCCCATCTTTAAGGAGTGGTTTTGCCAATCTCAAAATCTTCCGATACCGTTTCAGTATTTCCTTTCTTTCTACCTCCAGATCTACGTTAATCATATTTTTTGTATGAAGTTTTCCTAAACTTCCGATTAGCTTTATGAAGTTATTTAGGTTTCGCTTATTCAATCACTAATTTGGACTTTTTTTCCCAAAGCCCCATCCCTCTTGATGCTGTTTATTCATATAAATAATAGCATTAAATAAATGCGCTTGATTTTGAGAGAGTTATAAATTTCATGCATTTTTTAACCACTTTTTATCAAGCATCTATTGCAGATTAAAATTTCCTTATTACCTTTGCATCCACATTACGGAAGCAACACGGCTTCCAAACATTCAAAAAGCGGATGTGGCGAAATTGGTAGACGCACTAGACTTAGGATCTAGCGCCGCGAGGCATGGGGGTTCGAGTCCCTCCATCCGCACTATTCAACCAGCCCTCAATCCCGAAGCAATACCCTCGATTATTCCAAGCAGAAGTTTGGAAATCAAAAAGGGAAAAGGCGTCGAGGTTGAGGGTTTTCAGTTTATAGGAAAATTTAATCAATATAGCCTTGGAAATCAAACTAGACAAGCAATCCGCCAATCAAGCTTCAATTAAAATTAACTTAAATGAAGCAGATTATCAACCAAAAGTTGATGCCAAAATAAAAGACTACGCCAAGAAAGCCAATATTAAAGGCTTCAGACCTGGCAAAGCCCCTATTGGCATGGTGAAAAAAATGTATGGAACGTCTGTTTTGGTTGAAGAAATCAATGACATCCTTTCCAAATCTTTGAGTGATTATATCAAAGAACAGCCGTTCAAACTGTTGGGAGAGCCCCTTCCTGCAGTCGAAGATGCTGATGCTATTGACTGGAAGAACCAGAAGGAATTTGAGTTTGAATATAGGATCGGTTTCGTTGAAGATGTTAACATTAAGCTTGACAAAAACATCAAAGCTATCGATTACAAACTGAAGGTTGACAAAAAAGCCATTGATGATGCCATTGCAAACCTCAGAGGCCAGTACGGCAAAATGACCAACCCTGAGGTAAGCCAAGAAAATGATTTTCTATACGGTGACCTGAAAGCAGCTGACGGCTCATTTGAGCAAGCCCTTTCCCTTCCTCTTTCCAAGTTTGACGGAAGGTCCGTAAAGAAATTTATCGGCGTGGAAAAAGGAGCAGAGATCGAATTTGATCCCTCCAAGGCCATCAAATCTGACCTTGCCGAAGTATTGGGCGTAAGTGAAGAAGAAGCAGAGAAAGTGTCAGGCAACTACACCTTCACGGTACAAAACATCAACCGCACGGAAGATGCAGACCTGGATCAAGAATTCTTCGACAAAGTATTTGGTCCTGACCAGGTAAAAACAGAAGAAGAGTTTACCGCCAAAATAGAGGAGATCCTAGGCGACAACTATAACAAAGAGACCAAGGTCTTCACTGAAGAAAAAATTAAGGAAGCCCTTACCGAAAAAGCCAACATCGAATTGCCGGAAGCATTCCTTAAAGAATGGCTGATCAAAGCCAACGAAGGGAAAGTATCCGAAGAAGATGTAGAGAAAGAGTTTCCTATCTATGCGAAACAATTGACATGGTCATTGATTTCCAATAAACTGGCCGAGGAGAACGAAATCAAAGCCGAGCATGAAGATGTCATTGCCAAAACACAGGAAATGGTAAGAGAGCAATTGGCCGCATCCGGACTGGGTTCGCAAATGGAAGACAACATGGACATGTTTGTCAACAATTACCTCCAAGGTAATGAAGGACAGAATTACATGCAGATGCTTACCGCCGTTCAAAACGACAAAGTACTCGAACTGGTGAAAGAAAAAATCACCCTAAAAGAGGAAAAAATAGACGTAGAGAAGTTTAAGGAATTAGTACAAAACTAATTCACTGAATAAATCGTTATTAAAAAGTCCTTTTCTAAGGGCTTTTTTTATTTTTGTACTAATTCAAAAAAAACGATAGCATGATTAACAAAGATGAATTCAGAAAATACGCCATTCACAACCAAGGAGTGAGCGGTACTGCTTTTGACCAATACACCAGCCATATAGAAAACATGACCAGGTCGGTCATCGAAGAACGCCCTACCAATTTCAGGGAGATTGATGTGTTTTCCCGATTGATCATGGACCGGATCATTTTCTTGGGCACCCAGGTAGATGACCATATCGCCAACATCATCACCGCCCAATTGTTGTTTTTGGAATCAGTGGACAGTAAGAAGGATATCTTGCTTTACATAAACAGCCCAGGAGGATCTGTCTATGCCGGACTTGGTATCTACGACACGATGCAGTATATTAACCCTGAAGTAGGCACCATTTGTACTGGACTTGCCGCTTCTATGGGGGCTGTATTGCTCGCTGGCGGAGCAGCAGGCAAAAGGGCAGCCCTTCCCCACTCAAGGGTAATGATCCACCAACCCCTTGGCGGTGCACAAGGCCAAGCTTCTGACATTGAAATTACGGCAAAGCAAATTTTGCTATTGAAGCAGGAGCTTTATGAAATCTTGGCACACCACTCAGGAAAAGACATCAAAGAAATCGAGCAAAACTCTGACAGAGACTATTGGATGAGAGCTCCAGAAGCCAAAGAGTATGGCTTGATCGACGAAGTATTGACTAGAAAATAACAATCATGGCGCAAGTTACTTGTTCCTTTTGCGGGAGAAATAAAAAGGATGTAGATCTGATGGTTTCAGGGATTTCAGCCCATATCTGTAATTTCTGTATTGACCAGGCCTACCAAATCCTAGGTGAAGAGGAAAAAACCAAAAAACAAGATAAAAAACCGAAGTTTAAGCTCAGAAAGCCCAAAGAACTGACCGAATACCTAAACAATTATGTAATCGGTCAAGACGAGGCAAAAAAAGTGCTTTCCGTAGCTGTGTACAACCATTACAAGCGGCTTCTCCAAAAAGACAACAAGGATGATATCAAGATTGAAAAATCTAATATCATCATGGTGGGAGATACCGGAACAGGTAAAACGTATCTGGCCAAAACACTTGCAAAAATACTGGAAGTACCTTTCTGTATCGCAGATGCCACCGTTCTGACAGAGGCCGGCTATGTAGGTGAGGATGTCGAAAGTATCCTTACCCGACTGCTCCAATCTGCTGACTATAACTTGGAATCCGCCGAGCGGGGCATTGTCTATATCGATGAGATTGATAAAATAGCACGAAAATCGGACAATCCATCCATTACTCGTG
Organism: Echinicola rosea; assembly: GCF_005281475.1. Classification (NCBI taxonomy): domain Bacteria; kingdom Pseudomonadati; phylum Bacteroidota; class Cytophagia; order Cytophagales; family Cyclobacteriaceae; genus Echinicola; species Echinicola rosea. The sequence continues at coordinate 6,006,971 of NZ_CP040106.1, forward strand.
ATGTCAGCGGTGAAGGGGTACAACAGGCCATGCTGAAGCTACTCGAAGGCACCACAGTCAATGTACCGCCCCAAGGTGGCAGAAAGCACCCTGACCAGAAAATGATCGCTGTAAACACGGAAAACATCCTGTTTATTTGCGGCGGTGCCTTTGACGGCATATCCAGGCACATTGCCAACAGGCTAAACACCCAGCCCCTAGGGTTCAGCAAAAAGACAGATAGTGATGTAGTGGACAGAAACAACCTGCTTCAATATGTCACTGCACCTGACCTGAAGTCCTTCGGATTGATCCCTGAACTGATCGGTCGTCTCCCTGTGCTGACCCATTTGGATCCATTGGATAAGGAGGCGTTGAAAAGCATCCTTACAGAGCCAAAAAATGCACTCACTAAGCAATATGTAAAGCTAATGGACATGGAAGGTGTAAAACTTCATTTTGAAGAAAGCGGCATCGACTACATCGTCGAAAAAGCTGTTGAGTACAACTTAGGTGCTCGGGGGCTGCGCTCCATCTGTGAAGCCATCATTACCGATGCCATGTATGAATTGCCTTCGGACGATGAAACAAAAGAATTGGTAGTTAACCGAAAATATGCACAACGGCAATTTGATAAATCGAAATTCAAAAAGCTACAAGTAGCGTAAATGTCAAAAGGCTCAGGATTAAACCTGAGCCTTCTTTTTTGTTTTATTCTTTAGCAGCATTTAAGCTTTCATAAATTAATGCTGCTGTTTTTTCGGAAGCTTTACTATCACCTACCTTTTCCCTTACCAATCTATACCCCTCCAAAACATCGGCTTTATGTTGGCTACTTCCCAGTAAACCTTGGAGTTCCTCTTGAAGCACCTTTTTATTGTAATCCCCTTGGATCAATTCTTTGACCACCTCTTTTTCGGCAATCAAGTTTACCAGAGAAATAAACGGCACCTTGATCAGCCTTTTGCCAATCATATAGCTTATGGCGCTGGTTTTGTACACCACCACTTGAGGGACATTGAACAAGGCCGTTTCGAGGGTTGCCGTTCCAGAGGTGACCACAGCAGCATTGGCGTAATGCAGCAAGTCATAGGTCTGGTCAAAGACCACCTTTATCCCATGCTCCCTCGCAAGGTCATAGATTCCGTTGGGAAGATTCTTCACTCCTGCTATTATAAACTGGACATTAGGAAAGGCAGCAATGATTTCCACCATATTTTCCAGCATATTCTCCACCTCCTGCTTTCTACTCCCCGGTAGCAAGGCCACAATCGGCTTATAACTGATTTCGTTTTTTTGATGGAAAAAATCATGTGGGGCAAACTTCTTGATTTCATCCAGCAAGGGATTTCCCACATAATTCACCTCCCAATCAAATTTCCTGAAAAATTTAGGCTCAAATGGCAGAATGGAATAGAGGTGATCTACATACTTTTTGAGTTTATATGCCCTCTTTTGGTTCCAAGCCCACACTTTTGGAGGAATATAATAATGAACAGGAATACCATGGAAGTGGGCAAATTTAGCGATCTTCATATTGAAACCGCCGTAGTCCACTAGGATCAATGCGTCCGGTTGATAATCCAAGATATCCTTTTTCACAAGCCGAAGGTACTTGAGCACCTTTCTGAACCCAAAAAGAACCTCGGCAAAGCCCATCAACGCCACTTTATCATAATGGGCTACAATGGAAAGTCCCTCGTTGATGCTATAATCCCCACCCATTCCACGGAAATCGGCCTGCTGATCGGTTGTCTTTAAAGCGTGAAGCAAATTCGCCAAGTGCATATCTCCTGACCGTTCACCGGCGATCACATAATATTTCATGAGGGAGGAAGGTTATACTGTTAGTAAAGTTATAGGTGGAAAAGTAAAGGACTACTTGTCACCTTTATTCCACTCAATCTCCGTAATATTCCACAAAATTACGTGGGGTTTCATAAAGCTTCAACTTATAAAGACCACCATGTGGGGTGATTTTGTCCACAGCAGGTTGTAGGATTTTCCAAAACTCCATCACTAGGTTTTCACAACTGGCCATTTTCCCTTGCATAAAATCCACATCCACGTTCAGGTTTTTATGATCCACTTTATCAATTACCAAACTCCGGATCAAGGTGCTTAACGCTTTCAAATCCACCACAAAGCCCGTATCGGCATCAGGCAGCCCTTTTACGGTCACGATCAGCTCAAAGTTATGCCCGTGCCAGTTGGCATTGGCACATGGCCCAAACACCTCTTTGTTCTTCTCTTCTGTCCAATTGGGATTCCATAATTTATGAGCGGCATTAAAATGCTCTTTTCTAGAAACGTGTATCATGACTGTTTTCAGATTTGAGAGTGCAAAGATACGAAAAAAACAGGATTCCTAAACCCGTTTAGGTATTAGGAATTATAGTGATTGCTTGAAGAGAAATAAGATCAGTTAGTTGGTAGGGGTAAACATAGACACCGCTGCATTAAGGCCGAAAATTAATGAAAGACAGCTGATTTTATCGCAACGGATCAGGATCACGTCACGACAAACAGACTAATGAATACCTCCGTCATATGTGTCTTTAGTTGGTTGATTTAATTAAATTCGAAAAAAATTGAAAGCCCCCCAACATCATGTCAGGTGGCTTTCATTGCTAAGTAAATTAAAGACAAATCCAATTATGGATTTGGTTCCAACTCAGGATTAATGTTTAATTGTGATTGAGGGATTGGCCATATAGCTTCAGGATCTCCAGCCATGACTCCTACACCAGCATTTTCAACTGCTACACTAGGAGGAGCCACAGTTCTTAAAGGTTTCCCTGTTCTTAACAAATCCATTCTTCTATGTCCCTCGAAGCACAATTCCTTACGCCTTTGATCATATATAGCTTCCAGTAGCTCTTCTGCATTAGCAAAGTCACCTACTGCCCATGGGGTAGTAAGCCCCGCTCTTTCCCGAATTTCATTGACCAAACTGATCGCTTCAGGATCTACTGTTTGGTCTAATTGTACGAGTGCCTCTGCACGATTTAACATTACTTCCGCGATACGGATGGCGTGATAATCACTCGAATTATCATTACCATTATCATACTTGAGCGTATAAACCGCAGGATTTCCATTAAAATTGACATCCTCTACCTTAAATGTTCCCCTTAAGTCATCCGGCTCTTCATCAAATAACGCTACCAAGTTTGGAGAAAACTCCCCGTCCCCTCTACCTCCTTGGTCTCTACCAGTATAATAACCATCCCAAGAGCCACTGCTTGTTTCTGCATCACTATCACTCTGAGGGTCAGTTGCACTATTTTCAACAGAAAAGATAATTTCATCGTTAACGGTATTATAAAAGCTAAGGTCACTATTCAGCGAAAATCCTCCTTCACTAATTACCAATTCCGCTGAATTGGCTGCATTTTCCCAATCTTCCATATACAAATAAAGTCTTGATAATAAGGCCGTAGCTGAATAAGAAGAAGCAAACCCTTGCATTGCAGAGGGTGGTAAATTCTGTTCTGCAAACATTAAATCAACTTCTATTTGTGCATACACTTCTGCTAAGGTGTTCCGAGGCAAATTTAACACCTCCCCTGTAAATGGTTCTAAATATAAAGGAACTGACAGATTTCCCCCATTACTAACATTATACGGTTGAGAATATAAGTTAGCCAATAAAAAATATACCATTCCTCTAATATACCTTGCCCCAGCAATCAATTCAGCTTTTTCTTCATCTGTGGCATCCTCAATACCAGGAACGTTAGCAATAATCGCATTTGTTCCTAGAATCACTTGATAACTATCTCTCCATACTTCGTCCACCGTACTATTTGCTGGTTGTACGGAGAAATTGTTAAAGTCCTGCAATGAAGGGAAAGATCCTGTAAAGTTTGCGTTATCAGTGATAAAATCTGAAATAAACTGGGGTTGACTTCCAAAAACATGTAAGTCCTGCATTAAATCATAGCAACCGATTAATACACCCTCGGCATTTGTATAACTTGCAAAAGCTACGTCTTCTGACAATGATTGCTGAGGCTTAATATCTTCTAGCCGATCTGCACAGCCTGTAAACAACAACGCGCAGCATAAAATTTTATATATAGTCTTCATTATTTCTCTATTTTAAAATCCTAAAGATACACCAAAGGTTATTTGTTTTGGATTAGGAGAAGTAAAGAAACTCTCTCCTGACATATTACCAGCTTCTGTACCGGAAGTATTCACTTCTGGATCAGAGCCATTATCGAAAGCATCACTCGCAAAAGTTGCCAGATTTTGTCCCATCACATAGACTCTAGCTGATCTCACTGCTCTTGTACGCTGAAGCAAACTCACAGGGAGCTGGTAGGATAAAGTTATGTTTTTCAACCGTATATAACTTGCATCGAATAAATGCCTTGTGGATTCATTATCCCAAAAGGACATCGTAGCACTGGAATAGGCTGGCGCAAACGCATCGGTATTTTCAGAAGTCCAAGAATCAAGTACTCGGGTAACATTATTGAATGACCCACTTGCCGCTATGTTTTCAGAAAACTCATTATCAGCTAGATAAACATGACCTCCACTTACAAAGTTAAAGAACACTCTTAATGAAAGCCCTTTGTATGAAAATGTATTCGTAAATCCACCTGTAGCCTTTGGTAAAGATGAACCGGCGTAAGCATACGGAGCAGCAGTATAATCTGTTGTAGCCTCTCCGTCTTCCCCTCTCCATTCTGCATCACCCGTTTCCGGATTAATACCTAAATACTCTTTCAGGAAGAATTCATTTGCTGTTCTTCCGACGGTAGCCCTCGCTTCATCGGTGAATGAACCAATCGGAACATACAAATTACCATCTGGATCTACTTGAGCAGATTCCGGTAGTTTTGTCACCTCATTTTTCAAAAAACCTACATTAAAAGAAGTTGTCCACTTAAATTCACTTTCAGCAAAAACATCACCGGATAAGGAAAGGTCTAGCCCGTTGTTTCTCATTGCTCCAAAATTCTGGGTTCTACTTGCAAACCCAGTAGTGTATGGCAAAGGAACATCCAATAAAATACCATCAGTATTTTTATTCCAATAACTAAAGTCAAATCTTAATCTGTTGGAGAAAAGTTCCGCATTTAAGTTGATGTCGAACTGATGGGTAGTTTCCCATGTCAAATTTGGATTAGATGGTTGTGAGTAGTAAAGTCCTGGAGAGCCGTTATAATTCACACCACTGTATAACCCCAGTGCACCGAAATTCGATATCCTATCATTGCCACTTGAACCGTAGCTTGAGGAAAGCTTAAGGAAATCCACCACGCCCCCTTTGGGAAAGAAATCCTCTGAGCTTATTAACCAAGAAGCTGAAACTGCCGCAAAAGTCCCGTACCTTTTATCTTCCCCAAACCTAGAAGATCCATCCCGTCGTACACTACCCTCCACAATATATCTATCGGCGTAATTGTAGTTTAACCTACCAAAAAAAGAGGCTATAGCCCATTCTGTACCCGTGTTGGAGGCCGTTACAGGCTCAGAGCCAGAACCTGTATTTGGGAGGTCATCAGAAATATATCCATTTGCTTCAGTAAGGATGAAATCCCTATCGGAAGTTTCGAAACTCTGCCCAACTAATGCATCAATCGTGTGGGCTCCATAGGTTTTTACATAGTTAAGGGTATTGGTAGTTAACCACTTATTATCTTGGTTAATCTCCTTGGAACCATATCCCCCAGGAGTAATGATATCACCAGACCTATACTCCTCTTCAACCTGCACATAATCCATACCCCAATCTGTTCTAAAGACCAAATCCTCCAAGATGTTATATTCAGCAAATACATTTCCGGTACTTCTTCTAGAAGTCAAAACGTAACGAATATCTCTATCCAAGAGTAGTGGATTATTGAACCCTGCCTGCTGTAGGTTGCCTTCTGCATCATAAGGCTGTCCAAATGGAGTGTTCAGGTAACTAACTGTCCATGGAGAGTAGGTATCATTTTCAGCCCCAACTCTATCATTTACTAAAGAGGAGGTAGCAAAATTAACCCCTACCCTCAATTTGTCAGATGCTTTATGGGTCAAGTTTAATCTACCATTTAATTTATCAACTTCGTTACCGATCACATACGCCTTACTATTAAAGTAAGTTCCTCCTACATAGAACGTCGTTTTATCACCTCCCCCACTTGCATTTAATGAGTACGAATTCAATGCTCCCGTTTGGCTTACGATATCCCTCCAATTGGTCCCGCTTTCTGGAAAAGAAGCAGGATCAGCACCAAGATCAGTCCTTAGTTTTGAGTATTGCTGAAAATCCAAGACTTCTTTCTCAACGGAAGCCTCGTTTACCCCCGTATAATAGTCGAAATTAATTTGAGTCTTTTCTCCTAATTTTCCACCTTTAGTAGTTATTATTATCACACCATTTGCACCTCTTGAGCCATATAGTGCAGTTGCAGCAGCATCCTTTAAAACAGTCATACTCTCAATATCATTAGGATTTAAATCCATTAAAGGATTAAGAGCTGTCCCACCTCCTCCTGAGGAATATGAAGTAGAGCCAGACGCATCATTCAATGGAACTCCATCGATAACAAACAATGGACTATTTCCAGATGTAAAGGAAGTAATACCCCTTACTCGTACAACCTGAGAAGAACCAATTAACCCGGAAGACGAAGTCGCCTGAACACCTGCAGCCTGTCCTTGAAGAGCTTCTTGGGGAGATATTACTGGAAAATTCTCAAAAGCCTCAGAATCAACCGTCTCTATTTGTTGTGTATTAAGTTTTTCAGACTGCATACCATATGCCTGCACCACTACTTCACTTAATTGCTTAGCATCTGCTTGCAAGGTCACATTTACAATAGACTTGCTTCCTATTTCAATTTCTTGACTGATCATTCCCATAAAGGAAAAAACCAAAACACTCCCTCCTTCTGGTACTTCAATGGAGTATTCTCCGTCCAAATCAGTAGCCGTCCCCATCGTGGTTCCTTTTACTAAAACAGAAACACCGGGCAACTCACCGCCGTCTTCACCGGAAGTAACAGTCCCAGAGACTGTCCGGCTTTGACCAAATGCCACAGCACTGGCCAATAGAATTGCTAATCCTAGCAGTAAAACTTTCTTCATAATTGGTTGATTTTGATTTAACGTTGTCAAGATAAACGTTCCCATCTAATAATCCAATAGTAGATTAATTTATTATAAAAGATACGCAATACTTATTTAAAGACTAAACACCCCAAAAAACATAACAATATTTTCAATTAAAATAAATACCATAAACAAAATGATTAATCAAACAAAAACTCAAAAACCGCACATGAATAAAGCATATTTGGAAACAAGTAATTTTAACAAGTTTTAACTAAACATAACCAATTTGTATTTTAAGACCTACTTTTTGAAATTAAACAAGATGGATTTTAGATAGTTTTTTCATTTAAACCTGCCAAAATAGTATTATACACATAAATTAAGTGATTTAAAACACACAAATACAGGCAGCTATTTCAAAACCTATATGTTATGAGAAAATTATTTTTTTAGTATTTTTATTTCAAAAAAAACCTGTTCAGTGTTCATTTTTGGACAAAAAAAGTCCTTCATAGCCCTTTGTAAGAAAACATCCTTCCCCCCAACATCAGTACGGAAAAAATTGACAAGTACCCCTCCCTACCGGTATCTTAACGAGCCCCAACAGTAGTATTTTTAAAGAAAAAAATGGTGGTTTGCCTTCACCAAAAAGCTGATCAAAACCCCTTGCCCCTTGATTCCATGAGCACCAACCATGTTTGGTAACGTTGGTCTGGCAGCACAGCGACATATCAATCAATGACAATCTCAATCCGGCGGTTTTTGGACCTACCTAAAGCGGTATCATTAGACATAAGGGGCTTGGTATCCCCAAATCCCTCGACGGCCAATCGCCCACTGGCCACTCCTTGATCCAGTAAATAACGCTGGACACTCTTTGCCCTACGAAGGCTTAAATCCAGGTTATAACTCCCTTCTCCCACATTGTCGGTATGCCCTTCAATTACAATATGAACCTGGGGATTTTCATCCAGAAACTTTTTTAACCGTAACAGGGAACTCTTGGAGGAAGGTTTTAAATCGGCTTTATCAAAATCGAAGAAAACATTCTCAAAAAGAAACTCTTCACCTGGCGCTACAGGCTTTAGTCCTATTTCCATGTCCTTGATATCCTTAAGACTGTCCTTTTCTACATTATAAATCCTTGGCAAAAACCCTCTTTTCTCGACATAAAGGCCTGAGGAAGCTTTGTCCGGATAAATCATCATAAACGTCCCCGAATCCCCTTCTGACCTAAACTCATACAAGGTGCTGTCATTCTCCAAGTCCACCAGGGAAAGGGTGGCCACAATCGGCTCGCCCGTCTTTTCATTACGCACCTTTCCTCCCGTAACGATCAAGCGCTCTCCAAGATCTATCTCATCAGGAAAAGCAAAGCGATAGAGATATGACCTGTCCAAGGCACCATCTTTCAGGCTGTTTTCGGTATAATAGGCATAATCCTGCTGGGCAGTGATAAACAGAGCCAACTGGTCCAAGTGATCATTAATGGGATAGCCCAGGTTTACGGGCTCCTGAAAAGCCCCATGGACAATCTTCGAATTGAACAAGTCCATGCCCCCAAACCCCATATGACCATTGGAAGCAAAAAAGAGCAGTTCATTGTTGAAGTAAATAAATGGGGATACTTCATCGTATTCGGTATTGACCGTCTCTCCTACATTGACCGGATCAGACCAGCTATTATCCCTTTGGCGAACAGTATAATAAATGTCGTTTCCTCCAAATCCCCCTCTTCTATTGGAAGAAAAAAACAGGATGCTTCCATCCGCAGAAAGTGACGGCTGCGAATCCCAGTACCGGGAATTAACCTTTTCGCCCATATTCTTGGGCTCTTGCCATTTCCCACCCACCTTATAGGCAATGTATAGGTCACAGCTCCCAAACGAATCCGGGGCATCGCAGCTGGTATAGATCAAAATATTGCCATCCGCCGAAATGGTACAGGTACCTTCATTATGGACGGTATTGATGGATTGGGCGAGTGCTTCTGGCTGGCTCCAATTTTCGCCATCCCAAGTGGATGTAAAAATATCTTCATGCTTCATCCGCTCTACCCCATCCCGCTTGGTGAAAAGCAGCCGCTTGCTATCGGCTGTCAAAACCGGAAAATACTGCAAATAAAATTCATTCAGGGGACTCGGTAATTTCTCTTTGTTTATGGACTTTTTTTTGGTCAACTCTTCTTCCACAAACGCTATTTTGTGTTTCATCGATTTGAAAGAGCCAGAAGATTTTACCTGATTGGAATACAGGCCTTGACTTTGGGAAAACTTCTTCACCGCGGCGTCAAAATCACCGGATTTCAAATAAATATTGGTAATCAACCAGCTAAAATCGGCCATAAACTTGGGCCGGCCACTACTCTTGAGTTCTCCTGCAGAGGCCACCTGAAGGGATTCGTCCACTGCACCTTTGTTCAGTAACAATTGGGCCCATTTTTTATAGGCCTCCAAAAAACCTTCGTCCTTATTTACCGCATCGGCATATTTTTCCAAAGCTTGGTCATACCTTCTCCGCATGGAAAGATCCTCTCCCTCTTGGTAAAGCTTGATTGCTCTCCTGTTTTCACTGGTATAATCTTGGCCAAGTGCCTGAAAACTGATAAAAATAAAAAAGAAGACTATCTGGGCTACTCTCATTTAGTTTATGGGATATCCATAAATTTATGAGTTTGTAGCGAAATATTCCAATTAGGATGATTTTTTATATACTCAATGATCTCTCCAGTAAACTTGTCGGATTTGCTCCATTCAGGCTGGAGCAACTTTTTGCAGGTTGGAAGAACGTTCTTTGCATGTTTTTCAGCAAAGTCAAAATCGCTTTTATGAAAAACGATCACCTTAAGTTCATCGGCCTTTTCAAAAATACTGGGGTGAGGTTCTTTGAACTTCTTGGGAGAAAAACAAACCCAGTCAAACTGGCCTGAAAAAGGATGTGCTCCACTGGTCTCGATATTAGTGGTAAATCCCCTTTCCTTTAAAAGTGCCGTAAGCGGCCCCAAATCATACATCAGTGGCTCTCCCCCTGTGATCACCACTAATCTTCCGGGATACTGGAGCGCCCCATCCACAATCTCTTCAACAGAAAGTACGGGCCATTTTGCTGCTTCCCACGATTCCTTCACGTCACACCAAACGCACCCTACATCACATCCGCCCAAACGGATAAAGTATGCTGGGTGTCCCGTAAATGTCCCTTCTCCTTGGATCGTATAAAAAGCTTCCATTACAGGAAGCTTAAGTCCTTTTTCTACCGCTTGCTTTATTTCCATGATTTAATTTTTGATGGAGCGGGTGATTGAACCGCTGTGTAATTAATTATAACTTAAGTAAGGAATGGACACCAATAAAATACCGATCAGAAACCTGATCTCCATCACCCCAATTATGCTACCAACCCTTACATGGCAAACTTCAGTTCCATGTATGAGCTAAAATTTACGGATAAACCTTCCGCTCTGCCGAAAGCAGTGTATTGTACAGCAATGAGGCGATGGTCATTGGACCGACTCCGCCTGGCACTGGCGTAATGGCTGAGGACTTTTCTGACACTTCATCAAATTTCACATCTCCAATAAGCCTAAAGCCATTTTTTTTGGAAGCATCTTCAATCCTATGGATCCCTACATCCACGACCACAGCTCCCTCTTTCACCATATCTGCCGTTACAAACTCCGGCTTACCGATGGCCACAATCAGGATATCAGCGGTTTTTGCGATCTCCTTTAGGTTCTTGGTCCTGCTATGTGTCAAGGTAACCGTGCTATTACCTGGGTAATCATTCCTGGCCATCAATATGCTCATCGGAGACCCAACAATGTGGCTTCTACCAATCACCACACAGTGCTTTCCAGAAGTATCAATCTCATAGCGCTTCAGCAACTCCACGATCCCATAAGGGGTAGCGGCCACGTAAGTAGGCCAGTTCAATGCCATACGCCCGACATTGGCCGGAGTAAACCCGTCCACATCCTTTTCAGGCTTGATCTTGGCCGTCACCTTCTCCACGGAGATATGCTTCGGAAGCGGCAACTGAACGATCAATCCATCAATATCCGGATTTTCATTAATATCTTCCACGGTTTTGAGCAACTCCTCTTCGGACACATTATCCTCCAGCCTCACCAAAGTCGATTCAAACCCTACAAACTCACAGGCCTTTACCTTAGCTCCCACATAGGTCTGGCTGGCCCCATCATTTCCCACCAACACCGCAGCCAAATGCGGGATCTTACCTCCCTCGGCTTTGATTTCCTTTACACGGGCTGCAATTTCATTCTTGATATCAGCTGATGTCTTTTTTCCGTCTATTATTGTTGGCATGATTTCTTAAAGTTGGAAGTGAGAAGTACGAAATACGAAGACTCCGTTTAGCTGCTCACATTTACACTTTTTTTTGATTACTCTTTACTTTATTAATTGATGCTACCATAATGGATAACAACTCATTTCCTTCACGATGCAATCCTTCAATATCCCGTATCAAGTCTTGATTGACTTCTCTTAATAACTCCAAGAAGTAGAGACTCTCATCCGTTTCTTCTTCTACTATTTTAATTTATTCAGAAAATCAGCGGTAGATTTTGCTCGTTGAGCAGCCCTGTAATTGGCTCCTACCGAACTAGAGCATCTTATCAACTGATTTGCGTACGCATTATACTCCCTGGTTTTTGGAAGTTTAGAACAAAAAACCATGTTTGTACCGCATATTTTTTTGTTCTTTCTACAAGATTATTTTTCATATCAAAAAGCTTTTAGTTAACTACAACAACTTAAAAACCTTCTAATCCAAAAACATCCATCTAATTTTCCAAATCCAAGGCTTTGCCAGTGTACTTCCCTGATTAGTGTTGACCGGATTAATATTAGTTTTCATTGTCAATTATTGTAATCGCTAGTCATTTACTAAAATCCTATCGTGTTTACCCCACCTAACCTCCCCGCCGCGGCGGGGAGGACTTCGTACTTCTACCTTCGTACCTCTAACTTTAATCCAGCTTAAGCACTGCCATAAATGCCTCCTGAGGCACTTCCACATTCCCCACTTGCCTCATACGTTTCTTACCTTTCTTCTGCTTGTCAAGCAACTTACGCTTACGTGAAATATCACCCCCATAACACTTGGCCAGTACGTTTTTGCGCATGGCTTTCACCGTTTCCCTGGCGATGATTTTCGTTCCTATGGCTGCTTGGATTGCAATCTCAAACATCTGTCGAGGCACCAATTCTTTCAGCTTCTCACAGAGCCTTTTGCCCCATTCATAGGCTTTGTCCCTATGGACCACCGCCGACAACGCATCCACCACTTCCCCGTTGAGCATGACATCCAATCGCACCATTTTGGAAGCTTTATTGTCACGCAGATCATAATCCAACGAAGCATATCCTCTGGAAATGGTCTTTAGCTTATCAAAGAAATCAAAAACAATCTCTGCCAAAGGCATGTCAAAGATCAGCTCCACCCTATCAGCTGTCAGGTAAACTTGGTTTTTGATCTGTCCCCGTTTTTCCATACACAACTGGATCACTGGCCCGACATAATCGGACTTGGTAATGATCGATGCATGTACATAGGGTTCCTCGATATGCTTGAAAAGATTCGGATCCGGCATGTCGGATGGGGCATTGATCAATTTGAAGGTATCATCGTTCATCAATGCCTTGAATTGAACGGAAGGTACCGTCGTGATCACCGTCATACCAAACTCACGCTCCAGGCGTTCTTGGATAATTTCCATGTGCAGCATTCCCAAAAACCCACAACGAAAGCCAAAGCCCAAGGCAGCGGAAGTCTCTGGTTCCCAAACCAAGGAGGCATCATTTAGCTGGAGCTTCTCCATGGATGCCCTCAATTCTTCAAACTCCGTGGTATCTACAGGATAAATCCCCGCAAAAACCATCGGTTTTACATTCTCAAATCCTTTGATGGCATTGGCGCATGGCCGTTTGATATGCGTGATGGTATCCCCCACTTTTACCTCTTTGGCCACTTTGATACCAGAAATCAGGTACCCCACATTTCCTGCACTGATGGTATTCTGTGGATGCTGGACAATACCAAGGACGCCGATTTCATCGGCATCGTATTCCCTGCCTGTATTGACGAATTTAATTTTATCTCCTTTGTTAATGGTTCCGTTAAACACACGGAAAAGCACCTCCACACCCCTAAAAGGATTATACACGGAATCAAATATCATGGCCTGTAACGGCTCGTCTGCATTCCCCTTAGGAGCTGGAATCTTCTCCACTACAGCATTCAGGATATCCTCGATTCCAGTGCCTTCTTTGCCGGAGGCTAAAATAATATCCTCCCGGTCACATCCAATAAGGTCTATCACCTCATCGGCGACCACTTCTGGCTCGGCACCCGGAAGATCGATTTTATTCAGCACAGGAATAATCTCCAAATCATGCTCCATTGCTAGGTAAAGATTGGAAATCGTCTGCGCTTCCACCCCTTGTGAAGCATCTACGATCAGCAAAGCCCCTTCACAAGCAGCTATGGATCGGGACACTTCGTAGGAGAAATCCACGTGCCCGGGCGTATCGATCAAATTCAACGTATATTCCTCTTCCTGATAGGTATATTTCATTTGGATCGCATGAGACTTAATGGTAATTCCCCGCTCACGCTCGAGATCCATATTATCCAACAATTGATCCTGCATCTCCCTTTCAGTTACCGTATTGGTAAATTGCAGAAGACGGTCGGCCAACGTACTCTTCCCATGATCAATATGGGCAATGATACAGAAGTTTCTTATTTTTTGCATATCCATTCTGTGGGCAAAAATAGTAAATAGTCTTTGCAAAACCGCACATTTGCACTCCAATAGATAGAAGTAGTTCTCCCAATCATCGAATAAAGCAGATCGAATCCCTTAACAACCTAGAGAATCAATCTCATTAGATGCCCTAATACGATATTCCTACCAAAATAGCGTAGGGCAAAAGCCGCAGAAATGCTTGCGCAACTTTTTAAAAGCCTAGGGAATTATATTACAGCATTTGTATCTTTGCCTTTCTCAAAAAGCCTATACACTCATGAAACAACTGGCAGAAAAGAAAAAAAAACAAAATATCGGCGAATATATCGTTTACATGTACCAAATGGAGGACCTGCTCCGCTCCTATCAATTCGATATGGATGAAGTCCGTCAGTACGTCGTCTCCCATTACCCTGTATCTGAAGAGGAAAAAAGTGCCACTACAGACTGGTTTGGTGAATTGGCAGAGAAAATGGAAGATGAAGGCATCAAAGACGCTGGGCATCTAGCATCCACACAAAAGGAAGTGCAAAGGTTAGCCGAGATCCATTGGGACTTGTTAAAAAGAGACAAGGAATATTTTGCCATTTACCATGAAGCAAAGCCCCACGTCATCGAGTCGATCATGTCTGCGGAAGGACAGGACATCGGTCATGAAATCCAAATCTGCATAAATGGGGTTTATGGACTTCTGCTATGCCGGCTAACAGGCAAAAAGCTCAGCTCCGAGCAAGAAAATGCAGCAAAAGCTTTTGGCAAGGTATTGAGCTATCTTAACCTTGCCTACATGGACAGCTGAACCATTCAATCCCCCAACTCCATGTACTCATAAACACTCTTATAAAGCCCGTTCTCAGATACAAAGTCCAAAAACTGTTGGTAAAAAGGATGACTGCTTAATGTACCACTATCCCCAATCACCATCAATTTCCGCTTGGCCCTGGTAAGGGCGACATTCATCCTTCTGGTATCTGCCAAAAAGCCGATTTCCCCCTCTTCATTTGACCGTACCAAGCTGATCAAGACCACGTCCCGCTCTTGGCCTTGGAAACCATCTATGGTACCAATGGTCACCGCATCGGAGAGCTGCCTCAGCCCTTCATACCCTGCCCCCTCTTCCATCAATTCCCTCAACTTTTTCACTTGGGCTTTGTAGGGTGAAATGATCCCAATGTTGAACCGCTGTTCCTGAAAACTCCCCACACCAATTCGCTCGACCAGTTTCTCCAGCAGCCCCAAACCAAAACTGCCCTCTTCGGTATTCAGCTTACTTAATGAATCCTTTTCCAGGTGTTCTCCAAAACCACTGCCGGCCGTATCGATGAACTCCATCACCGGTTCTTCTTTGTTCAAGCAATGGGCATCAGTCAATGCTGCCGCTTCCAGGTGCCCATGATAGAAATATTCACTTGAAAACCGCATGATCAGCTCAGGCATACGGTATTGCACCTTAAGCATCCAACTGGCAGCCGGCTGACATTCGATGACTTTTTCAAACAATGTTTTGCCTAACCCTTCCTGACTTGCCTCATACGATTTTATGGTCGGTGGGAGTTGGCAATGATCTCCGGCCATCACTATTTTTTTTGCCTTCATGACCGGTATCCAAGTGGCTGGCTCTAGGCCTTGCGCAGCTTCATCGATAAACACCACCGGAAATTCCATTCCTTTCAGAGCAGTATGATTGGCCCCTACAAGCGTGGTAGCGATCACTTGGTTTTGCTGAAAAACATCATAAAAGATATAATCTTCCAAATGCCTAGCGGCCTCTTTAACCTTTGATGCTTCAGCAAACAATCGCTTTCGTTGCTGACGTTCCTCCACTCCAAAATTCCGCTTGTACTTCCTTCCCAAGGCACGGTACTCCTCAGCATCCTTCCGCAATTTCTTTAAATCCTTAAAACCACTGTGCTTTGCTACCTTAGCATCCAGCGTCTGCTCGAGTATTTGATCATCCACTCTTGCCGGATGCCCTATTCGCAAGGTCGAAATACCCTTTGCCAAGAGCTTTTCCACCAACAGATCTACTGCGGCATTACTGGGCGCACAGACCATCACCTGACGATGCTGCTGGAGCGTTTCTTGGATCGCCTGCACCATCGTAGTCGTCTTGCCAGTGCCTGGAGGACCGTGTACCAAGGCTACGTCTTGCGCTGCCAGCACGTTTTTTACCGCTTCCTCCTGACTGTGATTCAGATGAGAGGCCTCCAAAGCCAAGGGTAATCCAGCAGAAAATGAAGCCGCATCCTGTCCCAACAGGACATCCCTTAGCTGTCCAAGCCTTCCGCCTCCTGCCTTGATCACCTGCTGCATCGCATAGTCCATTTCGCGATAACTTGCCTCATCGAAATGCAAGTCAACCCCCAATTTACCATCATGCAGCCAGTCCGGCCATTCATTCCCCATCAAGGTAATGACCATGGTGTTTTTCTTTACCAAATTGACCACGCCATTTGTCCGTGAGGGCACCCCCTCCGAAAAATTAGAAAACAAGGAGACCGTCTTTCCGGACTGAAAACCATGCGAAAGCCGGCTATCTGCTCTTTCTACCTCTACGATCAACCGATCTCCCAGTCCTACTTTGGTCTTCATCACCTGTACGGGATACCAGCAAATCCCTTCTTTCTGCTTATCGGCGATAGAAGCACTGAGCGTCTTGAGCCGGTACTGCTCCAAGTCTTCTTTCCACTCTTTCCTTAAAAGTTGTAAAGTTATTTTTAATTCTTCCTGTATTTTCGACATCAATGGTTATTTTTAGTATTCAAAACTAATGTATTTAAACCGAGTTTTCAGGCTTCAAAACGTTTTTCAATATTGAACTTTTTAGCACACGCATATCTGTCATTTGACCACCCTAAGGTTTTGCTCGGAAACTTTATCGGAGATTTTGTACGTGGCAATCTGAAGGAACAGTTTGATCCGGGGATCGCTCTGGGCATCCATCTTCATCGTGAAATAGACCACTTTACCGATACCCATCCAGTGGTCAAAGAAGCCCAGAAAATGTTAAAACCCACCTACAAACGCTATTCCCTGGTGATTACAGATGTTTATTTTGATTATTTTTTGAGCAAATACTGGAATGAATACGATGATAGAAGCATTCAGGAATTTTCGCAGCAAGTATATGCCATCATAGATAAAAACAAGGAAAAACTTCCCAAGAGCTTTCTCCAGCTCTTTCACCATATGAAAAAGGGAGACTGGCTCGTGGCATACGGAACCATGGACGGTATGAAATCCACCTTGACAGGCATCTCCAAACTTACTACTTTTGACTCCAAAATGGGATCTGCCCACCTGTTTCTCCAACAACATGAGAAAGCACTGAAGGGGTATTTTGATCGCTTCTTCCCTGATTTGATCACGTTCTCCAAGTACAAGCTGGAGGAACTAAGAAAAGAATATGATTCACTGTAAACCAAAACGATCCACCTATATATCATTAGGAATAGTGGTATTGATCCTCTTTGCAGGCCTGAGCTATATACTGCATGATTTCAGCACTGTCAGAACGTATGGGTTGATCTTTTACCTTGCCAGCGCCAGCATCCTTACGGTAGTACTTCTTATGCTATTGGTAAAAATGATGGCCGGTTACCGCTTTCTTTCTGTAGGCAAAGGCAAAATCACTGTAAGGCTGCCCCTTAGGGGAATGAAAAAACACTACACCTTGGCTGATATCTTAGCTTGGCAGGAAGAAATTGTCCATGCCAATAAAAAGGAATTCAGACAATTGACCATTGTTTTTGATGACAAAAACTCCATCAGCCTCAGCAACCACGAACATGTCAACTACATCGAGCTGTACCAATACCTGATCAAAAAAGTCCCGAAAAAAAAGGTTAAGGCCTGAGAAAGCACCAAGTACGAGCTAAAAAGTACGAAGATGAAAGAGTGGCAAAATAAAGGATTGAATATCGAAAAAAATGATCGGGACAATGGCAGGATATTCCATTTCATTGTCCCGACCCGTGTCATTGTCTCAAGTCTCCTATCTCACTTATTGACACTTACCTCTCTTTTCAATGCTTCCAGTCGTATTGGTCAAGGTTTTCCAGACAGGCATTTAGGAGCTTTATACTAGCGGCAATATCCTTTTTATTGGCCATTTCGATGACTTGGTGCATGTGCCGTGTAGGAATGGATATAGCTCCAGCGATAGCGCCTTGCTTGCCCATTCGCTGTACCCCTGCGGTATCCGTACCTCCGGCAGTAAGGATTTCCGGCTGCCACTTGATTTGGTTGCTGTCAGCGGTCTTTTTCATAAAATCTACCATTCGATAATCACAGATGGTCATGGCATCCATTACTTTGATGGCAGTCCCCTTTCCGAGTTCTGTCACCTTCTCATGTGGAGAAGCTCCCGGTACATCAAATGCGATAGTCGTATCAAGGGCTATCCCAAAATCCGGATTGACACCATGGGCGGCCACATTGGCACCTCGAAGCCCTACTTCTTCTTGGACGGTAAAAGTGGCATAAACATCATAAGGAGGGTTTTTTATGGTTTTCAACGCCTCTATCAAAATAAAAACAGCTACCCGGTTATCGATGGACTTACAGTTTACACAGTCCCCCATTTCGATCAGCTCACGGTCTCTTGTCACCGAATTCCCCACTTGGACATACTTCTCCACCTCATCCTTTGGCATCCCCAAATCAATAAAATAATCAGTAGTCTTGGGAAGTTTGTTTCGCTCCTCCGGCGTCATCACATGGATCGGCTTGCTGCCCATTACCCCGACCAAATCTTTCTTACCATGCACAATTACCCTTTGGGCAGTCAGCGTCTTCGGGTCAAACCCACCCAAGGTGTGAAACCTCAAAAAACCATTGTCATCGATGTGCGTAACCATAAATCCAATCTCATCCATATGTGCCGCTACCATCACGCGCTTCCCATCAGGATTTTTACTTCCTTTTTTGATCGCAATGACATTGCCTATATTATCTACTTTCACCTCATCTACCAGAGGCGTCACTTCCTTAATGACCAAGTCTCTGATCCTTTTTTCAAAACCAGGCGCACCGGCCACCTCACAAACTTGCTTTAACAGTCCAGTATTGATACTCATATTTTTATGGTTTGATTATTTAGCTTTTAATTTGGCAGGCCTGAAAATACAAAAAGGCCATCATAACGACGGCCTTTTTCTTATAATTTAAATTTTATCTAGTAGGCCCTTACGACCTTTCCTTCCATAAAGTTCACAAAGGATTTGTTTACCACTTTCATTCCCCCTTCCGTGGGAAAATCGCCGGTGAAGTACCAATCTCCCAAATGCTCCGGACAGGACTTATTGAGGTTTTCCACTGTTTGGTAGATCACCTTGACCTCCGCATTGATCTGGTCCATGGTGATGATTTCGGCAATTTTATCAGATATCTGCTGCGGGGTAAATTTACCGTACACTTCCTTGACGAAGTTTTCTTCAGCATTGGGATTTGCCATACACTTGTCATACACCTCATCCAAAATATACTGCTGACCGGTTTCTTCCAATAGCTTTAACGCTGCCCTGAAGGCGATGAACTCCCGCATCTTGGACATATCGATCCCATAGCAATCAGGATAGCGAATTTGTGGTGCCGATGATACGACGATAATACGCTTCGGCTTCAGCTTATCCAAAGTCGTCAGAATACTCTTCTCCAACGTCGTACCTCTCACTATACTATCATCCAGCACAACAATGGTATCCACACCGGAGCGGATGACCTCGTAGGTAGTATCATAGACATTCGCCACCATGACGTCGCGATCATTGTCGTTGGTAATGAAGGTCCGAAGCTTAACATCCTTGTTCACCAGTTTCTCTACTCGCGGCCTAAAACTCAGCAAGTCTTCGATATTTTCCAAATGGGGCTTCCCTTCCAACAGGATCTCACGTCTCTTGGCGCTCAAGTAGTCCTCAAGACCTTCTATAAGTCCTAAGAACGCAGTCTCTGCAGTATTCGGAATGTATGAAAATACGGTGTTTTTTAGATCAAAGTCGATCGCTTTGAGAATTTGGGGGATCAGGGCTTTTCCGAGTTGTTTTCTCTCCCTGTAAATATCCGGATCGGTACCCCTTGAAAAATATATTCTTTCGAATGAACACGACTTTTTCTCCAGGGCAGAAAGGATTTCATGCTCTCCATATGAACCGTCCTTATTGACGATCAGTGCATGACCTGGCTTGATTTCATGAATAGCATTGTAATCGATATTAAAAGCAGACTTAATGGCCGGCTTTTCTGAGGCAATGACGACGATTTCATCATCGGCATAGTAGTAGGCAGGCCTGATCCCCGATGGATCCCTTACCACAAAACTAGCTCCATTCCCGATGATTCCCGCCATAGCATAACCACCGTCAAAATCCCTGCAGGACCTTCTCAGTATCCTGGCCACATCAAGCTCCCGTTCGATCACCTCAGTGATCTCATTATTGGAATATTCTCCTTTGTATTTATTGAAAATCCGTTGATTTTCCTCATCTACAAAGTGCCCGATCTTTTCCATCACCGTCACGGTATCTGTCTTCTCCTTTGGGTGCTGTCCCAACTCCACCAACTTTCCAAACAGCTCCTCCACGTTGGTCATGTTGAAATTCCCTGCCATCACCAAATTCCTGCTCCTCCAGTTGTTTTGCCTCAAGAAAGGATGGCATGTCTCTATGCTATTTTCCCCATGGGTACCATACCGTAAATGCCCTAACCAAACTTCACCGGAAAAGGCGACATTGTCCTTGATCCAGTCGGCATTTTTAAGTCCTTCTTCACCACCAAGTTTCTTTGCTTTTCGAAACTTCTTGGACACTTTTCCGAAGATGGAGTTGACTGCTTGCGGATCCACTGACCTGTACCGGCTGATGTACCGTGTACCGGGCTTGCTGTTTATCTTAATGTTTGCAATTCCTGCACCATCTTGGCCCCTGTTTATTTGTTTCTGCATTAGCACATAAAGCCGGTTTGCAGCATACATTGGCGTACCATATTTATCAATATAGTATTGAAGGGGCTTGCGGAGCCTGACCATGGCTATGCCGCATTCGTGTTTGATTTGATCACTCATCGGGTATTTGCAAGTAGTATTTTAAGCAACAAAGTTAAACCTTTTTTATCACTTTCTCCCAAATGTCTCGGGGCTTTAACAACCCTTTTTTAAAAAGAAAAATTCATTTTTTCAAAATTTGTCCTTAAAAACAGTTTGCTACAAAAAATAATATTCTACACAAAAACACATCATCTAGCAATAAGCCTACAATCAAAAGACTAACCTAAAAATAATTATCCCTTAACGTACTTTTCTAAAATAGTAATTTAGACCAGCGTTATTACTCCCAAAGTGGATACTTCTCCAAGTTTACTTCTCGACCAAAAAACAATTTCGTCGTATTTTCGAATGAAGCGGTGTAGTCAGAGACCAGGAAACGATCCTTGCCTTTTGCCCCTGTGTTCAGTAAGCCTTCCGTCTCCAGATATTGTCTCGTAGCTTGGGCAATCATCTCCGAACTGTCAATCACTTTTACCTTTCCTTCGTAAAATTCATCTATCTGGGGCTTGATCAATGGATAATGGGTACACCCTAAAATCAAGGCATCGATAGCCGTCAGCTCTTCGTCATCCAAATAGGACTTGATGATTTCCCGGCTGATGCTGTTACTGTGAAATCCCTCTTCTATCATTGGTGCCAAAAGGGGCGTGGCCAAGGCAGTAAAAGAAACCCCTTTGTCCAAACCTTCTATTTTCTGGCGATAGACCCCGGAATTGACTGTCTGTTTAGTCCCGATCAGCCCAACCCGTTTATTGGAAAGCTCACGACCAACATAATCCACCACCGGCTCGATGACATCAAAGACTGCCGCACGCGAAGCCACGTATGCCTTGACCAATTCAAAGGCTGCCGTAGAAGCTGAATTACAGGCTATCAATACCATTTTACAATTGGCCTTTAGCAATACATCGGCAATCTTTACCGCATATGCCTGAATAGCTGCAGTGCTTTTATCACCATAGGGCAAATGGGCCGTATCACCAAAATAAACCAATTGCTCATCTGGCAGGAGCTTCTTTACAGCCCTAGCGACGGTCAAACCGCCAATTCCACTATCAAAAATCCCAATGGGAGAACTTGCCTGCATAAAATCAAAATGCTAATAAACAAATGCTAATTTTCTACAAAGCTATAAAAAAAGATCCCTCAAGCGCACGTGCCTGAGGGAAAATTGCAAGCAAAGAGTTATAGATTTAATAATTATTGGCACTAATATAAAAGAATTGCAAAACAACTGCAAGCCTCAACACAATCGTTCCCCCTTCGATCCCATGCACAACCGGCGGATTCATCCGAATGGTACTGGCCAACCTCCAGAAGTAATAGCAGCAGGAACAGTACATGATTACCCAAAATTAGCAGTGAAACAAAATATTCAGGGAAATTGCACCATACCGACCCAATACCCTTTCGGAAATCTACATTATGTGGATTTGCACCTCAACCCATCGCCAAATATTGGCATAAACAAGCTAAAAACATGGCTTTCAATACATTTGAAGGGGAATGGTCTGATTTTGGCTCCTGCTTTACAAGCGCTTTAAATCTGCGAAGTATTTAAATCCAGGTCGATCAAAGCACTAACCACTGAAATCATGAAATTGCCAATATTTAAATATCTCTTGTTCATTCTGCTCGTGGCGGGATGTGCAGACCCCACTACAGATCCAAAACCTGCCGTTTCGGAACAGAAAGAAAACTGCCTGCCCCAAGGCCTAGCGGACACTAAAATTGTCGAATACAGAAATTTGCCAAATCCCATCATCAAAACCTTAAATCAAAACAGTGTCTTTGCAGAAATGAAATTGATCAAGGCCACCAAAGTCTCCAACGGTACCGGAGGATTTTACAGCTTAGCTTTTGAAGATGAAGAGAAGTTCATCATTAGGGCCAAATTTAACAATGCAGGTCAGCTGATCCCGTACGACAGCCAACCCATCGAGGTAGCTCAACCCCTTACGAAACAGCCGAAAAAGTAATTATCGGCTGTTCAAGAATTATTTGAGCGGTTCGCAGGATACACCAATAAAATAATTTTAACATCAATAAAAATAATTTACTAGGAACATTTCTTTAAAAAAAACAAATTTCAAGCTATAAAAAGCAATATTCAATACAAGTATAAAAACAGCCATTTTCCCGTAAAAAAAGCCATATTTTTTTATTAAAAGCTTATAAAAATATTAATTACTTTAGCAGATATAAACGTTGCCAATAGAAATCACACAAGCCCTGCCTTGGGCTATTTACTGACGCTATACTCACCAACAAAAGCGAAAAAAGGCAATATTTAATTTATGGCACAGTTTCAGCTGTGTTTACCTGTTATAGAATATTTGACTTATGGCAAATGCAAAAATACTTCTGATTGAGGATGATTTGACCTATTCCAAAATCATTAAGAATTTTCTGGAGAAAAACGAATACGAGGTGGACCAAACCGCCAAGATCAATGAAGCATTTTTGATGCTGGACAAGAAATCGTATGACCTGATCATTACTGATTACAGATTACCAGACGGGACGGGAATGGAAGTACTGGAGAACGTTGTTCATAATAAAAAGAATACCAGGGTCATCCTGATCACCAATTATTCTGATATTAGGACAGCTGTCCGCTCCATGAAACTCGGAGCAATAGAGTATATCACCAAACCGATTAATCCAGATGAACTGCTTACGACAGTAAATGAAGCACTGAAGTCTCCTCCTACCAGAGGAGTTCCGGAAGACCAAGCCCCAAAAGCTGAAAAAACCGTAAAGAGCTCCTCCAAAAGCCAGGTAAATGACGCATATGTGGTCGGAAAAAGCCCCGAATCCTTACAGCTTGAGCAGTACATTTCGCTCGTAGCGCCTACGGAGATGAGCGTGGTAGTATTGGGCGAAAGCGGTACGGGCAAGGAATTCATTTCAAAACGTATCCATGAAAAATCTAAACGCTCCAGCGGTCCCTTTGTGGCCATTGACTGCGGCTCATTGTCCAAAGAACTCGCGGGAAGCGAATTGTTCGGCCACGTAAAAGGAGCCTTCACCGGTGCCCTTGACAATAAAACCGGCCATTTCGAAATGGCAAACGGCGGAACGATATTTCTCGATGAGATCGGTAACTTGAGCTATGAAGTGCAGATAAAGCTGCTCAGGGCTATCCAAGAAAGAAAAATCCGTAAAATCGGAGGCACTAAAGATATCCCCATAGATGTAAGAATCATCGTGGCCACCAACGAAGACTTGTCCAATGCTGCCAAGAATGGTGAATTCCGCGAGGATCTTTACCACCGTTTGAACGAATTCAGTCTCAAGTCAACGCCGTTACGAGAAAGAGGTGAAGACCTCTTTCACTATGCTGCCATCTTCCTTAAGGATGCCAACCAGTCACTTGGAAAGGAAATCCTAGGATTCAGTGACGATGTCAAGGAAATCTTCAATACCTATAGCTGGCCTGGAAACTTGCGGGAACTTAAAAACATCATCAAGCGGGCAGTACTCCTGACAACAGATGACTATATCCACAAGGAATCGCTCCCCGTGGATCTTTTATTGCCGGAAAACTCTAGTTCGCAAAAGAGCAATACCAATGACTTAAAATCCTCCTTTGAAGTGCAGGAAAAAGCCATGATCATAAAAACGCTCAACGAGGTGAAGCACAACAAGTCAAAGGCTGCTAAAATCCTTAACATCGACCGTAAAACACTTTATAACAAAATCGAAAAATACGGTATCGATTAAAAAAACTAACCAATACACCATCAAGATACCCTTGTGAACAACTGGAAATCTGCCAAGATCTGATCCAGCACCACAAGGGTTTCTTTTTTTATCCTATCTACCATAGCGGGAGCACTAGCAGTATTACCTTCCTTCAGGTCATATTCCAACCCTCTCGCCAAGGTACTTGACTTGATCTTCAGCTGTCCCAATCGACTACCAAGCTTATGGGCTATCTCCAGCAATTGCTCCCAATCTTCGCGCGCACAAGCCTGGCCCAGATCGACGAGGTCCATGCTGGTACTTGAACAAAAATCAATCAATACCTCCTTCAGCATTTCCTCATCGTTCATACAGAACTTGGCGATGTCCTCCACCGAATACGGTTTGGTAGATGGAAGGTCATCTTGATTGACATTCGCATGTTTCACATCATGGGGAACGGACTCCAGCTTAAGCACTTTCCCGATCCTTTTGACCAAATCCTTCTCCTTGAATGGCTTGAGAACGATCGCATCAAACCCAGCATCTGAAAGCTGATCCTTTTCTTTGGCAAATACATTGGCCGTAATAGCGATAGAAGGCAGGTCCTTGTATCCATACTTTCCCCTTATCAGCCGCAAAGTATCATATCCTGTTACTTCTGGCATCTGCACATCCAACAAGGCAAGATCCAAAGGTACTTGCTTAAACTCATCCCTGACTTTTATTCCTCCAAGGTAGTCATAGACGTTCGCACCATTGCTTTCAAGTAAGAGCTTCGCAAATTTCAACCCTACCGAATCGTCATCCACTAATAGCACATTCAATCCACTCAGGTCATACCAACTGCCGACCTCTTCTTCTTTTACCGCTGCCTCAGTAGGTCTTACGGGAATTTTCACCTTAAATTCCGTCCCTTCTCCCGGGTGGCTCTCCAATGAGATTTTACCTTTCAGCAAATCAAGCATCCGCTTGACAATTGCCAACCCCAGGCCGGTCCCGCCATAGCGCCGATTGATCGAGCCATCGCCTTGGTTAAATTCCTTGAAAATATTCTCCTTGAACTCGGCAGTCATACCAATACCGGTATCTTTGACATTGACCAGTAGAAAATCCTTTTCATAGGCAATTTTCACGGCCACCATCCCTTCTTCTGTAAACTTCAGTGCGTTACTTATCAAATTATTCAGGATCTGTCGAATCCTGAGTTCATCACCCAACAACCATTTTTCTTCCGGCAGCTCTATCGTCCACACAAAATCTATCTGCTTTTCCTTTGCCTTCAACTCAAAGGAATTCTTAATGGCCTTAAAAAGTACCTGGGGATCAAAAGGTGCATTTTCCACGGTGATCTTTCCCGCCTCCAATTTGGAAAGATCCAATATATCATCGACGATTCCAGAGAGGGTTTCGGCAGCAAACCCCACCATGTTTACATAATCTTCCTGATCCTTGGTCATTGAAGTCTTCCGAATAGCTTCATTATAGCCCTGGATGGCATGGAGGGGATTCCTGATTTCATGGCTCATATTGGCCAAAAAGTTCTGCTTTGCCTTTGCCAATTTATCAGACCTGACTTTCGCACGCTCGAGTTCGAAACGCTTGCTCTCGTCCTTGTTAATTTCAGTAAGAATGCTGTAGATAAAGGCTGATGAGCCCACAATCCCCACAAAAATAATGACGCCCAATAAAATGGCCACGTCAAAGGCCAACGCGTAGAGGGAAGCGTTTTTCTGCTCCACTTCGGCCAGTGCATCATACTGGAGGTTTGAAATAACCGTCTGCGTATCTTCGATTAGTGCTCGGTTCTTTTGGTTCAGCTCTCTTTCGAGTTCTGCCAGATTGGAGCGGAGGTGCTGCTCCTCATAATTGATGTTTACCAAAAACTGCTTTACCGCATATAAAACAGAATCAGAATAACTGGAATTGGCCTCACTTATGGTATCCTGCTCATCTACTTTTGGCCTAAACTGCTGAAACATATCACGCAGGTTTTCCACTTCTGCCTCTGTCATGAGGTTACCGTCCTTGAAGTTCTCCTCTACATTGACTTTCTTTTGCGCGGGAGAGTCCAGCCTTCCTTTTGCCCTTCTTATTTTGTGGTCAAAGCGAATTTTCCCTAAATTCTGCAACCGGTTGATCTCCTCCTGTCGCTTTATTTTAGTTTCCAGGTTTTTGAGTGCTTCGCGGCTAAAATTCCTGTTGATCAGGTTTTGCTTCACCTCTCGAAGCCCGTTGTACACAACCACAAGCTCATTTATATTATAGTTGATTTGCTTTAAATGGTTGATTTCAACAGTGTCATTGGCAAATTGCTCAAGATAATTCAGCTTTTTCTCGATCTTATCCAAGTAATTGACCGCAACAGAAGTGTCGTTCTCAGGCTCGAAGTTTCCCTTCACCTTATCCAATTGATAAACATCGGCGAGAAGGGCATTGAGCTCTTGCATCCGGTCACTGGGCTCGGAAAGGGTCTCCACCGTGTCAAGCAACTTATTAAGGCTGAAATAAGTCACTGCCCCTACACTCAGCACCAGCATTATGGCGAGCATAAACCCAATGATTACCTTTTTTCTTGCTTTATGAGTGGTTTCTGTTGATTTCACAATACCCTGAATTTCAGCAAAGTTTTACACAAAAACAATACCAGCTAAACTTCCGTTGGCTCTTCGGCCAAAGCTCCTTCCGTAACCGTCTCGAAGGCACAATAGGCGACATAAAAAGATAACGGAATGGTGACAAACACCCCAACGAATATCATTGCCCCAAGGACATTGAGAACAATTAACGAAATGACCAAAAGGAAAAACTTCCACCAATTTTTGGTCACCACCTTTCTACTATATTCCAGCGAGTCCCAAAAATCCAGCCCCGCAAAAATATGCAGCAAAATGGCCAGGAAATAACCCACCATCAAGTAAACACCCGGTACGATGAGCAGTATCAATCCCACAGAAACCAGTATCTGGCCGATCAACCAAATCAAAATGATCGGAATATAGTAGGAAAACCCCTGAAAGAAATCAGTATAGGCGATTGCTTCATTGGCCTTGAGCTTATTGGCCACTAAGTAAAATCCGGAAAATTAAGGCCCCGCCAAAAACACACTGAACAGCAGCGCATATTCCTTTAGGTATAGTAAAAACAACAGTTCTAATGAGATCACAAATCCAGTGTAACCAATAGAAAAAACGGGCTGCTGCTTAAACAGTGTCCATCCTTCCATGAAAACTGTCTGAATATCAAAATCATAGCCTCTTTCTATAAGCTTATTAAGCTGTAACTTCGTCATAGGTGATAGGTGATGGATCAAGTATTAAAGCACAAATCTCTAATAAAAAATTAAATATCACCATTTTACCCCATATTTCCTACGTTACATTTATGGCCAAATAAAATGACCCATCGCCTATCCTTTAGTTATGGCCTCCAGTATATCATGCTTGGTGATGATGTGGATTTGGTGCATGTCGTCCCTTACCAAAACGGCCTTATCCTTGTCCACCATAGAAGACAGTACATCCAGCGTACTGTCCAATGCCACAAACTTCATCGAATCTTCCATCACCTCCTCTACGGATGCATCTTTTAAGGCTGGGTTTTGAATGATCTTGGTTAACAACTTGGTATCGGTAAGGCTTCCTATGACATTACCGTCCTCCACTACTGGAATTTGGGAAACAGATCTTTCGTTCATCACATGAATCGCAGCTTTTACTTTTTCTCCTTTTATTGCCACCACCAGTTCATACGCTCCATTTCTACTGGAAATAATATCACGTGCCGTTCCGAAGGTATTATCCTCCAAAAACCCGTGGTTTTTCATCCAATCGTCATTATACACCTTACCAAGATATCGGGTACCATGATCTGGCAAGATAATGACCATCGTATCATCCTCCTTCAGGTTTTGGCGGGCATACTCCAAGGCACCGTGTACCGCCGAACCACATGACCAACCTACAAAAAGCCCTTCCTCCCTGGAAAGCCTTCTGGTCATCACGGCCGAATCCTTATCGGTCACCTTCACAAAGTGGTCAATCACTGAAAAATCAACATTGGCCGGTAGAATATCCTCTCCTATGCCCTCCGTAAGGTAGGGATAGATTTCGTTCTCATCAAACTCCCCGGTCTCCTTGTATTTCTTGAATACAGAACCATAAGTATCGATCCCCACTGAAACAATGGATGGATTCTGTTCTTTGAGGTACTTGGCCGTACCGCTCATGGTACCTCCAGTGCCTACCCCTGCTGCAAAATGGGTGATTTTGCCTTCTGTGTCCCTCCAAATTTCCGGCCCGGTGGTTTCATAATGTGCTTTCCAGTTGGAGAGGTTATCGTATTGATTGGGATAGAATGAATTGGGAATATCATTATTAAGCTTTTTGGCAACGGAATAATAAGAGCGTGGATCATCCGGTGCCACATTGGTAGGGCAGACCACCACCTCTGCCCCCATGGCTTTGAGGACGTCTATTTTTTCCTTGGACTGCTTATCCGCCATCGTAAAAATACACTTATAACCCCGGGCAATCCCCACCAAAGCCAATCCCATTCCGGTATTGCCGCTTGTCCCCTCGATAATCGTTCCCCCAGGTTTTAGGATACCCGCTTTTTCGGCATCATCAATCATCTTGATCGCCATTCGATCTTTCACCGAGTTGCCGGGATTGAAATATTCTACCTTCACGTAAACCTTTCCTTTGATGCCTTTATTGAGCTTATTCAGCCTTATCAAAGGAGTATCGCCAATAGTGTCGATGATCGAATTGTATATCATTTTTTGCTAGGATTAATTCTTTACGACAATTTACAAATATTTTTCAGTTGGGACGATCGTATGGTATTTTCTAACACTATTATTTCACCCCTGCCAGCAAGTACAAGACGGCCATCCTGATCGCTACACCGTTTTCCACCTGGTTGAGGATAATGGAATGCTCGCTGTCCGCTACATCAGAATTAAGCTCTACTCCCCTATTGATGGGGCCTGGGTGCATGATGACAATTTCCTTGTCCAACTGGTCAAGGAGCTTTTTATCCACGCCATAATAAAGGGAATATTCACGGAGAGAAGGGAAATACTTGATCTGCTGTCTTTCCAATTGAATCCGCAGTACATTGGCCACATCGCACCATTCCAAGGCTTTTTTGACATCAAGTTCCACCTTCACGCCAAGACTGGAAATGTATTTTGGCAATAAGGTAATGGGGCCACAGACCATCACTTCCGCTCCTAGCTTCTGCAAGCAGAAAATATTAGAGAGAGCCACCCTAGAATGAAGGATATCGCCAATGATTGCTACTTTTTTACCAGCCACATCTCCAAGTTTCTCACGGATAGAAAAAGCATCCAATAAGGCTTGGGTCGGGTGCTCATGGGTACCGTCCCCAGCATTGACTATATTGGCGTTGATATTTTGCGAAAGGAATTGGGGGGCTCCAGGGCTGCTATGGCGCATCACCACCATATCCACCTTCATGGAGAGGATATTGTTCACCGTATCCACTAAGGTTTCCCCTTTCTTTACGGAACTGTTACTGGAGGAAAAATTGACCACGTCTGCTGAAAGCCTTTTCTCTGCCAACTCAAATGACAGCTTTGTTCGTGTGGAGTTTTCGAAAAATACATTAGCAATGGTGATGTCTCGTAGCGAAGGAACTTTCTTGATCGGTCGGTTGATAACCTCCTTAAAGTTATCCGCAGTCTCGAAAATCAGTTGGATATCCTGTTCATTCAGTCCCTTGATACCCAATAAATGTTTGGTACTTAGCTGTTGCATTCTTAGCTTTTAACTTCTTTTTCGGTTATCCAAATCGCATCCTCCTCAAATCCATTCAACGCCCATTCCACACTGACATACTGGCTTTCCAAGGTATTGACCTCTCGACCACAATAATCTGGTTTTATGGGATAATCACGTGTATATTTCCTATCTATAAGCACCATCAACTCGACTTTTTTGGGTCTTCCAAAGGCGATCATGGCATCCATCGCGGCACGTGCAGAACGTCCCTTAAAAAGCACGTCATCTACTAGCACCACATGCTTGTTCTCTATTAAAAAATCAATTTTCGTCTCGTTTGCCTTGAGAGGGATATTCCTCCTGCGAAAATCATCACGATGAAAGGTGGCATCCAAATAACCGGACGGTACCCTCACCCCACTGATTTCCTCAAGCCGCTTCTCCAACCGGTCCAACACCAACACTCCTCTAGGCTGCAATCCCAAGAGCACTGTATTGTCAAAATCATCATGATTTTCAATCAACTGGTAGCAAAACCGGTCCAGTATGATTGAAATTTGTTTTTGGTCTAAGACAAGTCTTTTTTGCATAACTGTGATTTGAGCACAAATATAGAAATAAATTGTCAGCCTTGACCGCTTCACTACGAGAATTACAGGACAATGGACCTCCCCAATTGGCAAGCCACACCTCCATCTTCCTTATTGCGCTTCCTCGTCCTCCTTCATTAGGCTGGCATCTGCACGAATTTTGGTCATAAAAAAAACTTCTCGGATCTCCTCTTTACCTGATTCACTCAGGTACCTGATCCGCTGCTTCCCTGAGAGCAAAAAATAATCTTTGTACCACCAGCTAAGTGAAAGGCTTTCACCCTGTGTGTCTTTTATCCTCTCATCCTCATCGATCAGGACAAGGTCAACTTCTTCATTTTCCAGCTCAATTTCCCCATTATGCAAATAGCTCAATTGCAGTTTGGTATCATCCAAATAGAGATAATAAAGATTGCTTCCGTCAAAACTGACTTCACCATATTTCCCAGGATTGGTCGTGGTCACATCTTCCAGCGACAGGGAATTGTCCCACAGCAATTTACCCTCCCTATCCAATAGCAAAAATTGGGCGGCCATAAATTTATATTCGTTATTGGACATCACATCCGTCCCGGGATAATACCACGGATATCCACCGGGAACCACCCTGTTTCGCATGCTCAGTGGAGCATAGCGGTAAAAATCACTGCTATACATCATATCCCGTGGCGAAAACCTCCCCGAACTGGTCAGATAATAGTCATTGTACACCAAAAAATAATTTTTACCCGCCACTATTTCCCGGGTCACCAATGTATTTGGCAGTACCAAATCCCTTTCCTTTTCGATGTCCCTGGCCAGTTTTCGTTCCCTTCGTTCTTTTTGCTTCTCCGGAAGGTAATTATAAAAGTGCTGAAAATCCGCCAAGGTCAAAAATTTGTTTTCATACTCACCAAATTCATTGATTCTTGAAAAATACACGCCCATATTGGGGTCTCTTTTTCGCTGCCCATAAGGTCCTATGAGCACTTGGCTGTAATCATCCATCGGCGTCAGGATGCCCTCGACGATCTCCAAGTCAGGCCTATTTTCCGGCTCCACCTTTACTTCCCGAAGCTTATTCCCCTCCATATCAAAAGTCATGATCGAAAGGCTCCTTTGCTTATAGCGATCCCGCTTGCTCACCAACACATCAAACACTTTTAATTCGGGATCCTTCCTCAATTGAAGGATACTCACTTCATTGGCATACACTCCCTGTACCGTCAGTACACTTCCCGTCTCGGTATCCAACAGCTGGATGGCAGGGCGATAGTCCATCATGCCCATCAAAATGGCCTTTTTGTCCATGATCAAAAACTCCTGGAGTTCCATTTCGAGGATATTGTCCAACTTCACCTCCCTCACTTGGTGATTGGTCAGGTTGATCTCATAGACGATCTTTTCGTTGGAATAGCTTTCCCCTTTCTGAAATAGGGTATAAAGGTATTCGTCATCCAGA
This sequence comes from Echinicola rosea, assembly GCF_005281475.1. Classification (NCBI taxonomy): domain Bacteria; kingdom Pseudomonadati; phylum Bacteroidota; class Cytophagia; order Cytophagales; family Cyclobacteriaceae; genus Echinicola; species Echinicola rosea. The sequence goes on from NZ_CP040106.1 coordinate 6,039,288, forward strand.
TCAAACCCGATCAAGTCAAAATAATCTTTCACTGGCACTTCATACACCTGGGTACCACGGAGCTCCCGATCGGTGAAAAAATACTGCAGCCGTTGCTCCAAACTGAATCCTTTTTTGGCTTTTACCCGAAAGGCAATGGTACCATCCTGCGTGGGCAAAACCAGATAGTCACGATCGTCCCACTCTGAGGGAACTTCCGCCCTGCTGACGAACTGCACTTGGGCACTGACATAAATTGGCAAAACCGCCATAAGAAAAAATACCCCTAAGATTTTATTCATTTCTATCCTCATCTTTCTAACTTGATTGTACCTTAAGATAAGGCTAAGTATTTTATTTTAAAACAATAATTACGGACATTTGTCCTTGTATCAAACCCAAACCGACAGAAGCTTTGGACAATAAAAACATTACCAAAATCCTCAAACTCACTTCCCAGCTGATGGAACTCCATGAGGTGAACTCCTTTAAAATAAGAAGTTATACTTCTGCTATCTACTCCATAGACCAAGGCAATGTAAGCCTCGAAAAGTTGGACAAAGAGGCATTGCAGAAAATCAATGGCATTGGAAAAAGCATCGCCGAGGTCATTGTACAGTTACAGGAAACGGGCACTCACGAATACCTGGAAGAACTGCTGAAAGACACGCCCAAAGGGCTCTTGGAGGTTTTGGAAATAAAAGGTCTGGGCCCAAAAAAGATCAAAGTGCTCTGGAAGGAACTAGACATCACCTCAGTCCATGAACTGCTGGAAGCCTGTCAGGCCGGAGAAGTGGCCAAAATAAAAGGATTCGGCCAGAAGACACAGGAAAGCATCATTCAGTCCCTTGAATTCATGGCTTCCAACCAAGGTAAATGGCACTATGCAGATGTGGAAGAACCAGTGGAAACACTCCACAAAGAACTGGTGACTATTTTTGGCGAAGATGCTGTCTCGCTCACGGGAGCATATGCCCGTAAGAACGAAATCATCGAACAGGTAGAATACCTCATCAAAACCGATGACCGCAAAAAGACACTCCAAAAGCTCTCTTCGCTGGATGTCCTCCATCAAGACAAAAAATCCTCAAGCCCCTTCACTTGGCGAGGAAAACTCGGGGAGCGGGACTTAAGCGTAATTTTCTTTATTACATCCCCCTCCAATTTTGTAAATGAACAATTGCTTCGCAGCTCAAGCCGTGCCCATTTGTTATCGCCAATGGATGATGGCAAACCCCTCGGCAGCTTTTTCAAAACCGGAAATTTCGATAACCAAGAAGCCGCTTATAAAGAGGCAGGACTGGCATATGTGCTTCCCGAGCTGCGTGAAGGACAATTCGAAATCCCCCTTGCCAAAGAAAATAAATTGCCGACCTTACTTGAAGAAAAGGATCTCAAGGGAATCCTACACAACCACTCCACCTACAGTGACGGCAAACATACCTTAAAAGAAATGGCACAATACTGCCAAGAACTAGGCTATGAATACCTTGGAATCTCCGATCACAGCAGGACGGCCATGTATGCTGGTGGCCTGGACATTGACAAGGTGGCGCAGCAGCAAAAAGAAATCACCAGCCTTAACAAGGAAATGGCTCCCTTTCAGATTTTCAGCGGCATCGAGAGTGATATCCTTGTGGACGGTAGCCTTGATTATCCTGACGACGTACTGGACTCTTTTGACTTTATCGTTTCATCCATCCACAGTGGCCTGAGCATGACGCGAAAAAAAGCCACTGCAAGGCTGATCAAAGCCATTGAAAATCCCTACACCACCATTTTGGGACACCCTACCGGTCGTCTGCTGCTACGAAGGGAAGGCTATCCAATCGACCATAAAGCCATCATAGACGCCTGCGCCGAAAACAATGTCGTCATCGAGATCAACGCCAACCCGTGGCGGCTGGACTTGGACTGGAGGTGGGTCCATTACGCCATGGAAAAAGAGGTCATGCTCTCCATAAATCCGGACGCCCATGAAAAAAACGGCTATTTCCATATGAAATACGGAGTACTGACAGGCAGAAAAGGCGGGCTGACAAAAGCCATGACACTAAATGCCTTGAGCGGAAAAGAAATCGGGGAATATTTCGCTAAAAGAAAAGAGAAAATCAATAAATAACCGGTTATATGAGTTGGATGGATAAAGACCCCAGCAAGCTGCTCCAGCGATGTTTCATCATTGGATTGATAGGCATCATCTTATGTATCGTCCCCCTAGCCAATAAGGTCATGGCCGTTTTTGACCCAGCAAAGCTGGCCTTCCTCAACGGCTTCGGACTTTTGGCGCAGCTGCTTGCCCTCAGCATTGCTGTGTATGTTTTACGCATGAGAAAGATCGCCGAAGGCCCAAAGGACAAAGCAAAAAGCCTGATCATCGTCTTGGCAGTGTCCTTGATATTTTTCATCTTGCAATAGCCACTGGGACAAAAAGAAAAGGGAGCCTCCGAACAAGACTCCCTTTTCATTAAAAAAATGACTGAAATACTATGATTTTCTCACATTTATAGCGTTCAATCCTTTTTTTCCTTCCTTGACATCATAAGACACCTTGTCATTTTGAGCTACTTTTTCTTCTAGTCCAGTAGCATGGACAAAGACGTCATTTTGAGACTCGTCATCAATAATGAAACCGAATCCTTTGGCCTCATTATAAAATTTCACTTTTCCGGTAAGCATAATAATCAATTGTTAGTGGTTAAATGAAACAACAAACTATAAAATTTCACCTAAAAATCAAACTGATTTTTCGTATCTTTTAACAATGAAAAGTTTAATTATTTATAGACACGCCAAGTCATCGTGGGACGATCCCTATATGGACGATCACAAAAGGCCGCTTGCCATTAGAGGGTTGAGAGATGCTCCCCGCATGGCACAAAGACTCAAAAAACGAGGAGTTTCACCAGATTATTTCCTCTCTTCCGATGCCGAAAGAGCAAAGGCCACCGCATACATCACAGCAGAACACCTCCATTTTTCCAAAACGGACGTGATACTCTCTTCCTCCCTTTATCACGCCACTGCCAACACTATCCTAAAAGCCGTCCGTAAAATCCCAAACGACAAACATACCGTCTTGGTCTTTGGCCATAATCCCGGCTTCAATGAACTCATCGAAAAACTGGGTGGTGAAATCGATAACCTCCCTACCTGCGGACAGTTTGGGTTTACATTTGAGGTGGATGACTGGATGGCCACTGGTCCTGATAATGCGGAAATTTGGTTTGTGGACTATCCGAAAAAATAAGTGAATTTCAATTGTGGTAATCTTGCCTTACGCATCTGGAGATCAAAAAAGCTAAAACATCCTCACATCCTGCAGCACATCGCCAAAATCACCCTCATGATCCAATAAGTACATCACCTTTTGGGCCACCGCATCAGGGGACGTCAGTTCTTGGTTTTCCTTAAAAGATTTGAACTTGCTCAAATTACTAAAATCTTCCTCTTTTGCAGCCCTGATATCGGCCTGCATGGGAGTGTCAACTATGCCAGGAGAAAGGGCAAAATAACGAATACCGTAGCCCTTAAGGTCACTTTCCTCTTGGGCCACAAAGGTCAAGCGGTTAAGCGCAGCCTTCGAACTGCTGTAACCAGACCAGCCATCCATATTCTTCTCCGCGGCTCCAGAAGAGATGTTCACAACAGTTTTCTTCAACGACCTGCCCCCAAACGTATGGACAAATGCATTCATCAAGATTGCCGGGGCGACCACATTGACGGCATGGATGGTAGCTATGCCAGTTGGATCCAAACGGCCAATGGGTGCAATCTCCCCTATCCAGCCGGCATTGTTGATTAATACTGCTTTTTCAAAATCTCCCTCTGGGAAGACCGCTGCCAACTTACCGGACAGCTCCTCAGAATGGGCGAGATCCAAACTATGGTGCTTAAAATTACCTGTTTCTTCCATAGGTGATCGGGAAATTCCGACCACCATATTTTCCTTATCGGCCAAGAGCACCTCTAAAAGAGTCTTGCCCAATCCTTTGCTACATCCAGTCAAGATATACAGGTTTTTCATTCCTTCTGGGATTTTATATTTAAAGGATATATTGTGACAAGTCCTTGTTTTGGGCCAAGGAGCTCAAACGTTCCCCGACCATGTCCTTGGTCACCATGATCTTGGCATTGGCTTCGATGGTGTCCGGAACATCAAACAGGAAGTCATTGAGCAAATGGCTCATCACCGTGTGTAATCTCCTGGCACCAATATTCTCCACGTCTTCATTGATTTTAAAGGCGATCCGCGCGATTTCTTCGATTGCATCATCGGTATATTCCAGTGACACATCTTCTGCTTCAAAAAGCGCCTGATATTGCTTGGTCAGGGCGTTTTTGGGCTCTCTCAGTATCCTACTGAAATCCTCCTGCGTCAGGCTGTCCAGCTCTACACGAATCGGAAAGCGTCCTTGTAGCTCAGGAATAAGATCGGAGGGCTTGCTGACATGGAAAGCCCCCGCAGCGATAAACAGCACGTGGTCGGTATGAACGAGTCCGTACTTGGTATTGACGGCACTTCCCTCCACAATGGGCAACAGATCCCGCTGGACACCTTCCCTGCTGACATCAGGTCCACTTCCATTTTTACCGCTCTTGGCCACCTTGTCGATCTCATCGATAAAGATGATGCCGTTGTTTTCTGCCAAATGGATGGCCTCTTCCTTCACTTCATCGAAGTCGATCAATTTGGAAGCCTCTTCTTCCATCAATATTTTCCTGGCTTCGGCAATGGTCACCTTACGTTTTTTGGTCTTCTTGGGCATCATGCCATTGAGCATGTCCTGAAGTCCCGCCATGCTGGCATCATCCATCATGCCATTACCGATCATGCCCACTCCCACGGGGTTTGACTGCTTGACATTGATCTCCACTTTACGCTCCTCTAGCTCACCATTCCTGAGTTTCTCCCGAAACCTTTCCCGGGTCTTTTCATTGAGTTCTTGCTCAGAAGCCTTTTCAGGGTCAAAATCCCCATTACTGGAAGTCGTTTTGGCTCGGCTAGTGCTAAACCCAGGTGACTTCACCGGTGGAATCAAGATGTCCAGCAGGACATCTTCTACATTTTCTGCGGCCTTTTCCTTTACCTCCTCATTTTTGGCTTCTTTGACCAGGTTGATGGATTGCTCTACAAGGTCCCTGACCATACTTTCCACGTCCCTGCCCACATAGCCTACTTCTGTAAACTTGGATGCTTCCACCTTTGTAAAGGGCGCATTGGCCACTTTGGCCAGCCTGCGGGCGATTTCTGTCTTGCCCACCCCTGTGGATCCGATCATCAGGATATTATTGGGAACGATATCCTTCTGCAGGTCACTCTTTACCATCATCCTTCTGATTCGGTTTCGCAGGGCTATGGCCACATTTCGCTTGGCTTCCCGCTGACCAATGATGTATTTGTCCAGTTCTTGGACGATTTGTCTTGGTGTCAAATCATTAATTTCTCTCATAAATTGTCCGTGTCAAGAAATCAGGTCTTGATTCCATGGTTAACATTTATTTCGTTTGCCGTACTACCTCATAAAACATTCAGGTCTTTGTATAGTTCAAACGAACCTGTACTTCGGCTCATTGCCAAACTATCAGCAACAAAAAATAAATCGGCGGGAGCTATTGACCGATCCCGCCGAAATTTCATTATCAGGTGTGTACTGATTTATGGTTTTCCTCGAAGGTAAACTTCACAGGATTGTCCACTTTTTGGTTAAGGAGTGCCAGGTCCAGCACTTCATTTACATTGTCCACAAAATGGAAATTCACTCCTTTCACATAACGCTCGTGAATTTCTTCGATGTCTTTTTGATTACGCTTACACAGGATAATATCTTTGATTCCTGCCCTTTTGGCGGCTAGGATTTTCTCCTTGATCCCTCCCACTGGCATCACCTTGCCCCTAAGGGTGATCTCTCCGGTCATGGCCAGTTTTGCTTTCACCTTTCGCTGGGTGTACAGTGAGGCCAATGCCGTCAGCATCGTGATTCCAGCTGATGGACCGTCTTTTGGCACCGCTCCGGCCGGCACATGGACGTGCAAGTCATACTGGTCAAAGACCCTATTATCAATATTCAACTGATCAGCCTTGGACCTTAGGTAGGACATCGCAGTCATCGCTGATTCTTTCATCACATCTCCCAATTGTCCCGACAGGGTCAGCTTGCCTTTTCCTTTGCTAAGCGAAGATTCCACAAAAAGAATCTCGCCCCCCACGGAAGTCCATGCCAAACCAGTCACTACTCCAGCAACGCTATTGTCTTGGTAGATTTCCTTGTCAAACAGCTCCCCGCCGAGGGTTTTTCTTACCATTTCGGCCGTGATCTTTTTCTGATAATCTTCTTCCATCGCAATGGATTTGGCCACATTCCGGATCACCGTACCTACCTGTCTTTCAAGGTTACGGACACCGGATTCCCTGGTATATCCTTCTATGATTTTTACAATGGCCGCTTTGTCAAAGTTGATATCTTTCGCCTTTAGCCCATGCTCTTTCCGCTGTTTTGGGATCAAGTGCTTTTTGGCGATTTCCACCTTTTCCTCCATGGTATAGCCGGTTACTTCGATCACTTCCATCCGGTCCCGCAGGGCAGGTTGAATACTTTCCAATGAATTGGCAGTAGCGATGAACAGTACCTTGGAAAGGTCATATTCCACCTCGAGGTAATTGTCCACAAAGGCATTATTCTGCTCAGGGTCCAGTACCTCCAAAAATGCCGAGGAAGGATCCCCCCTGAAGTCAGCACTTAATTTATCGATTTCATCCAACACATAGACAGGATTGGATGTTTGTACTTTTTTCATGTTTTGGATTACCTTACCGGGCATCGCACCTACATAGGTCTTCCGGTGACCACGGATCTCTGCCTCGTCGTGCATCCCACCAAGGGACATCCTGATGTACTTTCTGCCCAAGGCTTTTGCGACAGACTTGCCCAAGGAAGTCTTGCCCACACCGGGAGGGCCGTACAAACAAAGGATCGGTCCTTTAAGATCATTTTTCAGCTTGAGCACGGCCAAGTATTCGATGATCCTATCCTTTACTTTTTCCAGACCATGGTGGTCTTTGTCCAGGATTTCCTTGGCACGCTTCAGGTCGAAGTTGTCTTTGGTGAATTCATTCCATGGCAAATCCACCATCAGCTCAGCGTAATTCAGCGCGATAGGGTATTCTGCCGCGGATGGATTGACACGGAGGATCTTGTCAAGCTCTTTTTCAAAGTGCTTGCCCACTTCTTCCGGCCACTTTTTCTTTCGGCCCTTCAGACGAAGTTCCTCCACTTCCTTCTCGGGACCTTCTTCACCAAGCTCCGTCTGTAGGACTTTCATCTGCTGACGCAGGAAATAATCCCGCTGCTGCTGGTCAATGTCGGTATGAACCTTCTTGTGAATCTCACTCTTCAGCTCCAGCATCTGGATATCCTTCATCATAAACTCCAAAAGCAACGTCGCCCTGTCAAGGCCATCATTGATTTCTAGCAGCTTCTGCTTGGCTTCTACAGGAGCATTGATATTTGAGGAAAGAAAATGGGTCAGGAAGGCCGTGTTGTCAATATTGTCCAAGGCTACCTGAGCTTCCCGTGGAATCTCAGGATTGAGCTGTAGGATCTTGGCCGCAGCCTCTTTGAGGGATTCCTCCAATGCTGTGATCTGTTTATTGCCTTCGGGAAAGGTCTCGTCCAGATAATCTACCTTTGCCTGAAAATAAGGATCTTCCGTAATGGTCTCACGGATCTTGAAACGCTTCTTTCCTTGGATAATTATGGTTGTATTACCATCCGGCAAGACGATCATTTTGATGATCTTGGCAATGGTACCCACATGATAGATATCATCCCATCCTGGATCATCGTTGTTTGGATTGGTCTGTGCGCAGACGCCGATCATCTTGTCACCTTTATGGGCTTTTTTGACCAACTTAATCGATCGCTGCCTTCCCACGGTGATGGGGATCACTACCCCTGGGAACAACACCGTGTTCCTTACGGACAGGATCGGAATGTCTTCAGCATAGTCTTCAAGGCGCGACTGCTCGTCCTCCTCATCATCTGTGATCAATTGGATCAAATCTCCTTCTCCCGCAAAATCACCCACGATCAGAGATTGGTATAAGGAACTGTCATTTTTCTTCATATATACAGAATGACTGTTATTTTGTCATAGTTAAACTTACAATAAAAGAACGACCTTTCTACATTTTAAGGCCTATCTATTCAACTCAATGGACATGCCAATAAAAAAAAAGGTACAAATTGGCAGGTTTTTTATCCAAGCGCACATGAATTATCCTGCATTCCTTTAACCCGCATTATGCATTAGGAATCGTCATGAGAGCTGAAACTACAAGAAAATCAGGCTGTTTGGAGATTGAATCATAGCATCGCAATGGTGAAATCGAAAACAGCAGCGAAGCGATTGATTTTGTCCGCCGCGGCGGATCAGGTCGCAATAGATAGGCTAGTGCATAATGCGGGTTCAATGCCGTTTAGTTAAGGGGATTTCCTTCTTTTCATATACCTAAAAGTCCTTTTTTTGATTGACTTTGGCTGGGGAAACCTGATCATCCTGGTGGATTTTATCCTTTTCCTTTTTTCCATTGATGAAAAAAGAAAGAAAAAAATCTAGGCCGGTGGTCTGCCCTTTAAAATGGGACATGGATTTCCCCTGCGACGTGGATCCGTCACCCATTTTAATTTCCACCCGATGGCTACGGCCTAAAAGCGAGTGGGTCTCGCTGTTCCACGACGCGAGCCAACTCACTTTCTTAACGGCCTCCACCATCGGCTGGAAAACAGGCATACCAAGGGCCGTCAAAAGGAAGCGATACATTTTTGGGACTTATTAACTGAATCCGCCTTGCAGGTATTGGACGTTAAGAAATTAAAAAGCGGGTGGGCAAGAAGGCAGGCTTGTTTGACGAAATACTAGCCAAAAAGAATGTTGGCAGCTAAAGAAGGTTTACCTGGCTTTAGATAGGCCTGCTTGGCTTTCGACAGGAGGAGTTTGCCTGCATGAGGGGAGGTTTTAATTTTAGGCCAATACCTGCACACCTGTGCGCCGTGGCGTAGCGGCGGGGTTTTTTGGTTCCTTTTTTGACCTGAAGCAAAAAAGTAACAAAGGTAAAGGGATGAAAACCACCTAGGGATTTAGCTAGAAAAATAACTGCCCAAGGAAAAAATATAGAACCCATATTTTCCAGATACACACTAACTAAACGGCATTAAATGCGGGTTTAACGCAAAAAAGAGGCTGTCTCATCATTGAACAATCCGTCATCATGAGCGGAGCGATCTCGATATGCTTTCAATGCACGTGTGACGAGATTGCTTCTTCCAATATCCATCGGAATCGCCATGACGAGGACTTATGAGACGGCCTCTTTATAGATTTTTGCTGATAGGGATTAAATCAGTCTCCCGTAAATAGCTTCAAGATATCGTTTCCGATTGCAAACACCATTAAGGCCAGCAACAATACCATGCCGACCTTTTGGGCATTTTCGAGGAATTTTTCGGAAGGGCTCCTTCCAGAAATCATTTCATAAAGCAAAAACACCACATGGCCACCGTCCAATGCAGGAATTGGCAGTAGGTTCATAAAGGCCAAAATCATAGAAATCAATCCCGTTATGCTCCAAAACTTCACCCAATCCCATCGACTTCCGTAAATCTTTGCCATCCCGATCGGTCCACTGACATTTCTGGTGGACACCTCACCGGTAAACATCTTGCCCAAGGCTTTGGCATTCACAATCACTACGCTAAAGGCCTTTTCTGTTCCTTTGAAAATCGATTCGTTCAGGCTGTACTGCTTTCTTACCGGCTCGATGAGGTAGTTAACCTGAATGCCTATGATGCCGTCCTTAGGAATATCCGCATTTGCTTGCATCTGCTGTCCATTTCGCTCATAAGTCAAAGAAACCGACTGCCCGGCGTTTTCCTCCAGCATCCTATGAAAATCCGAAAAATACCGAACCTTATTTCCATTTACCGCTACAATTTTATCTCCATTCCGAAGGCCTATTTCAGCGGCCGGGGTTCCCTTAAACGATTCATCCACCGTAAAAGGCAGTCCTATATCAATGAAATTTGACATGGCTTCCTGATTGGAGAAGGAATTGATAAAACCCCTTGGAATGTCTATCTGGATGATTTCACCATCCCGCTCCACGGTATAATATCCGTTTTCACTCAGTAACACATCTCCACTTGACAGGTCGGAAAGGCTTTGATAGGTATGGCCATTGACATCCAATATCTTATCGCCATCTTGGAAGCCGATCTGCTTGCCAATATCGTAGGCCACGATACCATGCTCGATCACCTGATCTCTCGAGAAATAAGTCTCTCCACGATCGTAGGTCAGCGCAATAAAAATCAGCACTCCTGTGATCACATTGACAATGATACCTCCCAGCATCACAATCAGACGCTGCCAAGCTGGTTTTGCCCTGAACTCCCATGGCTGGGGCTCGGAAGAAAGCTGCTCAGTATCCATCGACTCATCGACCATTCCTGTAATCTTCACAAATCCCCCCAAAGGAATGGCTCCTAAGGAATATTCCGTTTCACCATATTTGAACCCAATAATTTTGGGAGGGAATCCGATCGAAAATTTCTCCACCCTCATGCCAAACATTTTGGCTGCCAACATGTGGCCTCCCTCGTGCAACCCCACAAGAATAGATAATCCCAACAAAAGCTGGCCTATCATTATCAAAGTATCCATACCTTATTCTTTAATCTTTATTAATTCTTTTGCTTTTATTCTTGCCACCTTGTCGGTTTCTACAAAATCCTCCAATTTAGGAGAACGGACAAAATCGACTTTTGACATGGTTTCGGCGATGATATCGGACATTTCCAGAAATCCTACCCGATCGCTCAAAAATGAGGCCACTACGACTTCATTGGCTGCATTGAGAACACAAGGTGCATTCCCTCCCCGTTCCAGGGCATCAAAGGCCAGCTGGAGATTTTTAAACGTCCCCATATCAGGCTTCTCAAAATCCAAAGAAGGATACTGCATAAAGTCAAATCGCGGAAATTCGGACACCAACCGGTCTGGATATGTCAAGGCAAATTGAATAGGAATACGCATATCCGGCAGTCCAAGTTGCGCCTTTATACTTCCGTCCTCAAATTGTACTAACGAATGGATGATGGATTGCGGATGTACTACTACGTCAATTTGCTCTGGCCGGACACCAAAAAGCCATTTTGCCTCGATCACTTCAAGTCCCTTGTTCATCAGTGAAGCCGAATCAATGGTGATCTTGGCCCCCATGTCCCAATTGGGGTGCTTCAGGGCCTGTTCCTTGGTGACACTTTCGAGGAACATTCGGTCTTTTCCTCTAAACGGTCCTCCAGAAGCGGTCAAAATCAATTTTTCAATTGGATTATGGAATTCGCCTACCAAACACTGAAAAATGGCCGAGTGCTCTGAATCCACAGGATAAATGTTCACTCCTTTTTCCTTTGCCAAGTTCGTGATCAGCTCTCCTGCCACCACCAGGGTTTCTTTATTGGCCAAGGCTATTTGCTTCCCGGCATTGATGGCACTGATGGTCGGCAGCAGTCCCGAGTACCCCACCAAGGCCGTCAGCACCACGTCAATGGAATCCATCTCCACCACCTGTGCAAGTGCCTGCTCTCCTGCATACACCTTGATAAAGTGCGGCTCCAAGGCTTCCTTTAACTTTGGATAGTGCGACTCATTGGCAATGACCACAGCATTGGGCTGAAACTCCAAGGCTTGCTGGATCAATAAATCCACATTATTCTGGGCCGTCAGCACTTCTACTTCAAAATGCTCGGCATGGCTCTTGATCACTTCGAGTGCCTGTGTGCCGATGCTGCCTGTAGAACCCAACAGGGCCACGCGTTTTTTACTTGACATTGATGTCTTGTTTCTCCTCTCTCAATAAGCTGACAAATTTACAAGCTTCAAAGACTTTTCCTTGGTTTTTTTGCCACTTTTTCAGCTTGGGTACCTTTGGCACTCTTTTGGCCAAAGGCTACGAGTAAAACCATCTGTCAACATAAAAGTACCTATTGCACCTATTAAATGTGATTTTGGCAAAAACCCAAGGCGGTACATGCTTGGATTTATCCGCCCAAAGGTACCCCGCGGGATTTATTAAAAATTGTTAAAGGGGTGACCGAAAACTGGATTTAACCGTAAATTGAAAAAAAACATATCATCTCATGCAAAAAAGCTTAACCACGTTCATTTTGGCCTTTGTGGCAGGATTGCTGGGCGCTTGGGCATATCAGCAACTCTTTTCACTTGATCTTTCCCTTGCCGAGCACCAATCGAGCAACACCGAACTCCTCTCCCATCAAGTGAATAACTTTACGGAATCAAATGCTGCCCCTCCAAGCAGGACTCCCGCCAATACGCCCGTTTCATTTGTGGAAGCCTCGGAGCGGAGCACCGAATCGGTGGTATTTATCAAGAACTTTTCCGGGACCGATTACCGTAGGTACAGTATTTTCGATTACTTCTTTGGCCCCCAGGGGGGCAGTCCACAGCAGGTAAGTACTGGTTCTGGGGTAATCTTCAGTGAGGACGGCTACATCATTACCAATAACCATGTCGTGGAAGATGCAGAGACCTTGGAGGTCATCCATCATAAAAAAACCTACAAGGCCCAACTCATCGGCACTGACCCGAACACTGATATCGCAGTACTGAAGATCGATGCTGGCGGACTTCCCGCCATCAAAAAAGGAAGTAGTCGCGACCTTGAGATCGGAGAGTGGGTCATCGCCGTGGGCAATCCCTTCAACCTTACCTCCACAGTCACTGCAGGAATAGTTTCTGCAAAAGAGCGACAGATCAACATCCTCGGCGGTGACTTTCCGCTGGAGTCTTTTATCCAAACTGATGCTGCCATTAACCCGGGCAACTCCGGTGGGGCACTCGTCAATATTAAAGGAGAGCTTGTAGGCATTAATACGGCCATTCTCTCCAGAACAGGCACCTATACCGGCTATGGCTTTGCTGTCCCTGTGGACATCGCCGCCAAAATCGCCAATGACCTTATCAATTTTGGGGAAGTACAAAAAGCCATCCCTGGAGTAGGCACAGAGGAAATCACCCCTGAAATAGCAGAAAAAATGGGCATCGAATCACTGGACGGTGTAATCGTCAACCACATCATCCGAAATGGAGCCGCCGAAAAAGCCGGCATGGAAATCGGAGACGTCATTATTGGAATCGACGACACCAATATCAAAGGAAAAGGGAGTTTTGAAGAAGTCCTTTCTTACCATTACCCTGGAGATCAGGTGACTTTGCATTACCTACGTGACAATCAGAAAAAGAGTGCCGACATCACACTCCAAAACCTTCATGGAGGCACTGGAGTCATCGAAAAGGCCTTTTATTCTTCGGGTCTGCTGGGCGCAAAACTTGAAGCAGTCAATACAGTGGACAAAGACCGTTATGAAATCGATTATGGGGTAAAAATCACTGCCCTTACACGTGGCTATCTCAGTGAATTGGGATTGGGAAATGGTTTTATCTTAACAGAGGTAAATGGAGAACCTGCCGAAGATCCGGACGAAATCGGTACCTTTCTGGAAGAATACAGCGGAAGGCTTGTCCTGGAAGGTATCACCCCAAGGGGCAGGGTATTCAGACAATCCTACAGCGTAAGATGACCTTAATTTAGACAGAAATTAAATTTGGAAAGCACCGGAAAAATCGGTGCTTTCTTTATTAGATTTTTGTAGATTTAGAAAAAGGACAGCCACTATGAAAACACAACCATTATCCAGCGAACAATGCTTTGAGAACTTTCAGGAATCACTTGGTGAATTGCATGATGTAATCGAGGAAATCAACCTGAAAGGCATCAGTCAAAAAAATGAGCAGCATTTACACCGGTCATTTGAGTTAACGCACGAACTTGCCCTTAATGCCATGACAGCATTTTTTAAGCAACAAGGCAGGCCGCCCTATACGGGCTCCCGGGACCTCACCTTGGACGCATTCAATGAAGAGCTCATCGATGATGGCAAAGGCTGGCTGGACATGATTATTTGCCGTATCAAGGCCACCCCTGTCTATACCGAAGACGTACAAAACAAGGTCACACAGAACATTCTTAAAAATTACATTCATCTGTTCGAAAATTTTGAAAACAAGATGAAACGCGCACTCGATATCTAAGAATGCCCTGTTTTTCCCATTTTTTTTCTAATCGCCTGTAGCACATTATGATTGGGCTGCGTCTAGGGAGGAAAATAGACTTTTAACCTAACATACTTTAGCCATGAAAAAGCCTTTACCCTCATCTGCAGCCATGCTTCGTATCCTGCTTATTCTTGTAATAGCCCTTGGCTTTAATTCCTGCCAAGACCAGGTAGAAAGCACCTATACCTATCAAGCAAAAATCCCCGTATCCCTCAAGACAGAGGTGTTCAGGGACATCTATGTCGGCCCTGTCGCCCCAAGGGATATCAATAAAAAAGGAAAGATTTATATTTTTGATGACTTCCTGTTTATCAGTGAACCCAATAAAGGCATCCATGTCATCGACAACACCAACCCTTCCAATCCCAAAAACATCAGCTTTATAGAAATTCCCGGGGCAGCTGATTTAGCCATTAACGACAATATCCTTTACGCAGACAGTTATATCGATTTGTTGTCCTTTGACATCAGCGATCCACGTGACATCTCTTTGACCAACCGGGAAGAAGACGTTTTCATGAACTATTACGTCGATCAGGTAGCGGGAATATTTACTTACCTCAAGGACACAGTCATCACTTCCGAAGAACCCATCAGGACTTGGAACGGAGGAGGGATATGGCTGGATGCCATGAACTTCTCCAATGCAGAAACCGGTGGTGGACAGGGAAATTACGGACAGGGAGGCAGCATGGCCAGGTTCACACTTGCCAATGGCCACTTGTACACCGTAGATGACTACGATCTTCGTCTCTTTGACATCAGCGAAAAAGCAGACCCTGAATTTGTCAAACAAATCCAATTGGGCTGGGGAATAGAGACCATCTTTCCCTTTAAGGACAAACTTTTTATCGGCTCCACTACAGGCATGCATATTTATGACATTTCGGCACCTGCAAACCCTCAGCAGCTATCCGTTTACTCGCACATTACCAGCTGCGACCCCGTCGTCGCCAATGATGATTATGCATTCGTAACGCTACGGTCAGGAAATTTCTGCCAACAAGGCGTAAACTTACTGGAAGTGCTGGATATCACCGACCCATCACTCCCCAAGTTATTAAAATCCTACTCGATGGAAAATCCACACGGCCTTGGGCTAGCAGGAGACTATCTGTATGTCTGTGAAGGAGAATATGGGCTGAAGAGCTTCAATGTATCGGATGTGCTTAAAATCGATCAAAACCAACTGGAACACCTCCAGGGGCTGAATGCTTTTGACCTCATCCCAGGGCCCAAATCCCTTATCGTCATTGGCAACAAACTCATCACTCAGTATGATTACAGTACCCCGAGCAAGCTCAAACAGTTAAGCACCATCACGATAGAATAAAACCATTAGTCCTTAACCTGCAAAACATGAAACTCACTTTTAAAACTACTAGTTGGATTGTTTTAACTTTGGTGATAATGCTTTTTCATATAGGAAGTGGCTGTGCGCAGTCACTTCCTTTTACCAATCACACCGAAATAGGCATCCTCCAAAACAACCAGGCAATTGGCCCGCACACATCCTTCACTTTTCAAACTTTTAATGGCGTCAAGGCTAACCGCTGGTTGAGCTTGGGATTTACCACGGGAGTGGACACCTATGAGCAAACTGAAATCATACCATTTGCCCTCGGCGCAAGAGCAGAACTTTCCTCGGACACCAAGTTTTCTACCTTATTTGGACTTGACACCGGCTTGGGAGCAGCCCTTTTCGAAAAGGACACTGATACAGAATGGACGGAAGGGGGATTCCTCATCAACCCAACCGTTGGACTGCTGATGAAGACTGGGGGAAAAGCCAAGTTGAGCCTAACCTTAGGATACAAAAGACAGGTCATATCAGAATTTACCGGTGTGCTGGATCCCACCAACATAACGGGCGAAAACGGACTTCCCTCTGGATACCATTCTATCAACCAGGACAAATTCACCTTTAACAGGGCCTCCGTCAGATTGGGAGTATTTTTCTAATTAGTTGGCAGATAAAAAGTGGTGGGTTATTTTTGAAGGATAATTTGAAGTAATATATCTCAAGTCCATTTTCATAACAACAATGGACTACACCTACCATTTTAGACATTACATGACCAAACAACACCTGTTCTTGGCATTTATGCTGCTATTGGCATGGGCCTGTTCAAGTCCCAAGAATGAAAAAAGCAGTCCTGAACTTCAAGAAATCAAACTTGATTACGCAGTGGGCTTCCGTCTATACCAGGGAGTTGGATATAAAGTGGCCGAAGTATCCAAGGGCTTCCCCGGAGACCATCAACCTTTCAGGTACCTGATAAAAGAGGATTCCTCCACCGACGTCCCAGAGGAAGACTATGATGCCATCATTAGCCCCTCTGTACAGGACATCATCCTGACCTCCACTACGCAGGTCCCTCATTTGGTGGCATTGGAAATCCCCTCACGTCTTATCGCATTCCCGAACCTGGACCTGATTTCTTCTTCTCCGATTCGGAAACGCATTGATAAGGGATTGGTGCAAGAACTCGGAAGTGGTGCCAACTATAACACCGAAAAAATCATTGACCTCTCCCCTGACCTACTGATGATCTCCACGCTCGGGGAAAACCTCAAAGAACTACAACTACTCACCAAAGCAAACATTCCTACGGTCATCAATGGGGACTACGTGGAGCAGCATCCCTTGGGCCGAGCCGAATGGATCAAGTTTACCGGAGCATTGACAGGCACCTTCGAACAGGCTGTAGTCAGTTTTGACGACATAAAGAACAACTACCTCAGCCTAAAGCGTGATGTTCAGGAGGCCTCTTTCACTTCCACCCCTACCGTATTGAGCGGTAACATGTACCGGGATATTTGGTACGCCCCTGCGGGCAATAACTGGGGTGCCATCTTTCTGGAAGACGCAGGTGCCGACTATATATTTAAAGACCAAGAAAGCACTGGGAGCCTCCAGCTCAACTACGAAGTAGTCTTGGACAAAGGACTAAATGCCGATATTTGGATCAGCACCGCTGAATTTGGCACCTTGAAGCAAATGGAAAAAGCCGATTCCCGCTACACACAGTTTAATGCATTCAAAACCGGAAATGTCTATACTTTTGCCAAAACGAGGGGGGCCACGGGCGGATTGGAGTATTTTGAACTGGGCTATACCCGCCCGGACATCATTCTCAAAGACCTGATAAAAATCTTCCATCCCGGTCTGTTACCCGATTACAAGCCTTATTTTTACCAAAAGCTGAACTAAACCAAGCGTTTTGGATAAAAAACCCATTTATACCGCCACAAAAATACTGCTGTCGATCGGATTGCTCCTATTGCTCTTTCTGATCAATATCAGCATTGGTTCGGTCCATATTCCCTTTGGCGATATTCTGGATGCATTGGCAGGGGGTGATATGGCAAAAAAAAGCTGGCAGACCATCCTGTTTCAATACCGGATACCCAAAGCCTTCACGGCTCTAGTTGCCGGTGTGGGGCTTTCGGTCAGTGGCCTTCAAATGCAATCGTTTTTCAGGAACCCTTTAGCAGGACCTTATGTCCTGGGCATCAGCTCAGGTGCAGGATTGGGTGTGGCCCTGTTGATCTTGGGAGGAAGTGCCTTTGGCTGGTCACTTACCAATAGCACGGGAAATTATTTATCATGGGGCATCTGGGGGGTGATCATTGCGGGAAGTGCAGGAGCCATCTTGATACTATTGCTAATGAGCTTCACCGCCTGGAAGGTGAGAAACAGCGCCACCTTGCTGATCATTGGACTGATGTTTGGGAGTGCATCGGGCGCCATTGTGAGTGTACTTTCTTATTTTGGCAATGCGGAAGATCTGAAGCTTTTCACCATTTGGTCCATGGGAAGTCTTGGTGGGATCAGCGGGGGGCAGCTACAGGTTTTTGCAGGGGTCACGCTTCTGGGCATGATCCCAGTCCTCCTCCAAATCAAATCCTATAATGCCATGCTGATGGGCGAACGCTACGCCAAAAGCATGGGAATAAACGTCAATGCGCTGCGGTGGACCATGATCTTAAGCACAGGTGTCATGGCAGGAAGCGCCACGGCTTTTTGTGGTCCTATTGCCTTTATCGGAATAGCAGTTCCACACTTGGCCAGAATTCTCTTCAGGACCAGCGACCACAAAGCCCTCTTCCCGGCCACTGCACTGATCGGCGCAGGCTTTTTGCTCGTCAGTGACGCCATTAGTCAATTACCAGGTTTTGCGGAAACCTTGCCTGTAAACATCATCACCTCACTTTTTGGGGCACCATTGGTGATCTGGTTGATATTAAAACGAAATTTTATCAGTGACTTCTAATGGAAAACCCACAACACATACTAGAAGGCAAAGGGGTCAGCATTGGCTACCACAAAGGAACGGAAACGGTCACGGTGGGGAATTCCCTCTCTTTCAAACTTCCAAAAGGAAAGCTCACCTGTCTGCTCGGCCCTAATGGAGTGGGAAAATCCACCTTGGTAAAAACCATAATGAGACACCTCCCCTGCCTGTCCGGGAAAATGCTGTTTGCAGGAATACCCTTACATGAACAACATTCACGGCAGCTTGCCCAGAAAATCAGTGTTGTCCTTACCGACAAAATCACGGCCGGCAACCTCACCGTCACACAGCTGGTCGCTCTGGGACGTACCCCGTTTACCAACTGGCTGGGAAAACTATCTACGGAGGACAAACGCATTATCTCCAATGCCATGCAGGCCACCAAGATTTATTACCTGAAAGATCAGCTGATCAGTGAAATCAGTGACGGACAACTTCAGAAAGTGATGATCGCCCGAGCACTTGCCCAAGACGGCCAGTTGATCATCTTGGATGAGCCTACCGCCCATCTGGACCTGATCAACCGTTATGAGATCATGCACCTCTTACGCGACATCACCAGAAAGCAGGGCAAATCCATCTTGGTCGTCACACACGACCTGGAAATCGCCATCGAAACGGCCGACAACCTCTGGATCATGCAGTGCGGCGAGCCACTGACCGCGGGAACTCCAGAAGACCTGATCATTTCCGGCAAAATCAACCTGCTTACGACCGGATCAGGTCTTACTTTTGACCCCAACATGGGAAAAATCCGCTCAGCTGCTTCACAAGACCACACCAATATCCATGGCCCCGACCACTTGGTCCAATGGCTGAAACTTGCCTTGCAAAAAAGTGGAACGTTACTGCCTGAAGGCTTATCTATCGAAGCATCAGACGGCCCGCCCACTTTCAGCGTCAAGAGCCAGGGTTCGGAAGAAAAATTTCATGACATTCATTCAGTGGTTTCATGGCTAAATCAACACGGAACCAGTAAGAGAAAATGATTTTCTTACCGTCTTATTTCTAGCATTTTAAACGACAATACCATTAACCCTATCTTTTTTATAGGGTTTTATTTTTCCTGAAACATTTTTCCTTTATATTTGTCATACTAATAATTGCGATGACAAAAGAACAATTTAGTCAATATTCGTTTTTGCTGGACAGGACAGCCAGAAGGGTCAAACAATATGCCCAGCAAAAATTCAAGTATGGGGATTTTGACGTGACGGTGGACCAGTGGTTAGTACTCAAGCACTTGGCGGAAAACGAAGCCTTGAGCCAAACAGAATTGGCCACGTTGGTATTTAAGGATCAACCTACCCTCACGAGGATCATTGATATACTGTGTAAAAAAGGCTATGTCCAGCGGGTACAGCATCCTGGTGATCGAAGGAGTTTTCACCTATTGCTCACCACCAATGGAGAAGAAAAAGTAGCCGAACTAAAACCCAAAATAAGTGGAATTCGGGAAAAAGCCTGGGAAAATCTAGGTCAAAAGGACTTTGAGGAATTTAAAAGAATCCTCAATACCATCTACAGTAATTTAGAATAGTTTTAAATAAAACATGGAATTACCTGTTTTCCTCTTTATATTTGCACGGAAAAACAAACAATTCCAATCACTTAAGGAAAGTAACTACATATTTATACCATGATAACAACTGACATTTGCATCGTCGGAGCAGGACCTGTAGGATTATTCACTGTATTTGAAGCAGGTTTGTTGAAAATGCGTTGTCACCTGATCGACGCATTGCCACAGGTAGGAGGACAGCTCTCTGAAATATATCCGCAAAAACCAATTTACGATATTCCTGGCTACCCAGAGGTAAAGGCTCAGGAATTGGTGGACAATCTGATGAAACAAATCGAACCGTTCAATCCTAGCTTTACCTTAGGTGAACGCGTGGACTATCTCGCCAAGCAAGATGACGGTTCATTTGTGATCACCACCAGCGACAAGACCAAAGTGCACGCACAAGTGATTGTTATTGCCGGTGGACTTGGCTGTTTCGAACCGAGAAAACCTGTCTTGGAAAACTTAGAAAACTTTGAAGGTAAAGGCATTACCTACATGGTCAAAGACCCCGAGCAGTTCAGAGACAAAAAAGTAATCCTAGCCGGTGGTGGAGATTCAGCCTTGGACTGGACAATCTTCCTTTCCGACGTAGCCGAAAAGGTAACTCTAGTGCATAGAAACGAAACATTCCGTGGAGCCCCAGACTCTGCTGCCAAGGTATTTGACATGGCCAATAACGGAAAAATCGATCTTATCCTTAGCTCCAACCTGACCAAAATCGCAGGAAATGGCCACCTACAGAGCGTGTCCATGAAAAACAAAGCCAAGGAGGAAATCACCGTCGATGCCGATTACTTAATTCCATTGTTTGGCTTGAGTCCAAAATTAGGACCAATTGCCGAATGGGGACTAAATATCGACAAAAATGCCATTGAGGTGGATACTACAGATTACTCCACCAATGTGGAAAGAATCTATGCAGTTGGGGATATCAACACTTATGAAAACAAGCTCAAACTAATCCTTTGCGGCTTCCATGAAGCGGCCTTGATGTGCCACAGTGCATTCAAATATGTGTATCCAGATCAAAAATTAAGCTTTAAATATACCACTGTTAATGGCGTAAATGCATTTTAATTATAAATTTGCGGTATGGTAACATTTGAAGTAGAAGATCACGACGGCAACCGTCAGCCGATAGAAGCTCCGGATGATATGGGGCTGAGCTTAATGGAAGTACTGAAAGCTTCCGAGTATCCTGTTTTGGCCACCTGTGGCGGCATGGCACTATGTGCCACCTGTCACGTGGAAGTCCTCGAGGGAAAAGATGGCCTCGGCGACGCCACCGACCCGGAACTCGACCAACTGGAAGGTCTGCCGGAGATGTACGACACCAGCAGGCTTGCTTGCCAAATCAGGATAAGCGACGAACTGGAAGGTGCCGTCTTCAAACTTAGAGGAGAAGATCAGTAAACAATAATCGGACGATATGAAAAGGCGAACCTTGGGATTCAAGGTTCGCCTTTTTTATTAATCCTTTCTTATCGTGTAGAAACAGAAAAGGACGGATCAGGCAATAATTCCTAGGAAGTTAATTGTTGCTAAAAAAATCATATTTATACAACAAATATTTACGGTTTCATCAACCGTTCTACCATACGAATAGCCGCCTTTGGCAGAACCGTTCCTGGTCCGAAAATCTCCATCACTCCTGCTTTTATTAAAAAATCGTAATCATGGGGTGGAATAACACCTCCAGCCACCACCAAAATATCGGGGCGCCCCATTTCCTTTAGGGCTTTGATCAGTTTAGGAATAAGCACCTTATGCCCCCCGGCCAATGAAGAGGCGCCTACCAAATGAACGTCGTTTTCCACTGCTTGCCTCGCCACCTCTTCAGGGGTCTGAAACAGTGGACCGATATCCACATCAAAGCCCATATCGGCCATCCCGGAAGCGATCACTTTGGCCCCACGGTCATGGCCATCCTGTCCCATTTTAGCCACCAGAATCCGAGGCCTTCTTCCCTCCATTTCATCAAATTTGGCCGTCATAACCAAGGCCTCCTTAAACAATTCACTGTTTTGGGATGCTGAAGAATACACTCCAGAAACGACTTGGTTTGTTGCTTGATGACGTCCAAATGCTTTTTCCATGGCCATTGATATTTCTCCTAAGGTAGCGCTTTTCCGCGCAGCTTCCACGGCCAGTTCCAGCAAATTCCCGGTACTGGATTCCGCTGCCTTGGTGATGGCTTCTAGGCTTACGGCTACCGCTTCACTGTCGCGATGTGCCTTCAGTTGCCTAAGCCTTAAGAGCTGCCGATCCAAAACCATTTCATTGTCCACCTCAAGAATATTGAAATCCTCATTTTCTCCTACCACAAACCTGTTTACACCGACGATAACTTCTTTTCCCTGATCAATCTTTGCTTGCCTACGTGCGGCAGCCTCCTCTATCTTACGCTTTGGCAGCCCTGCCTCAATGGCCTTAGCCATACCGCCCATGTCCTCCACTTCCTGAATATGCCTCCAAGCCTTTGCCACCAGTTCTTCTGTCTTTTGCTCCAGCAAAAAGCTTCCTCCCAACGGATCCACCACCCTTCGCAGACCATATTCATCGCGCAGAATCACTTGTGTATTTCGCGCAATACGAGCTGAAAAATCAGTTGGCAACGCAAAAGCTTCATCAAATGCATTGGTGTGCAAGGACTGGGTGTGTCCCAGCACGGCCGCCATCGCCTCTACGGTGGTTCTGGCCACATTGTTATAAGCATCTTGCTCGGTCAGCGACCAGCCGGAAGTCTGACAGTGGGCACGCAGCTTGAGGGATTTGGGATTTGCTGGCCGAAAATCCTTCATCAATTTGGCCCAGAGTAGTCTTCCTGCTCTAAGCTTGGCAATTTCAGTAAAATGGTCCATTCCGATCCCCCAAAAAAAGGATAAGCGCGGTGCAAAATCATCAATCTCCAATCCCGAATTTAGCCCTGTCCTAACATATTCGAGACCATCCGCCAAGGTATAGGCAAGCTCCAGCTCCGGGGTCGCCCCTGCCTCAAGCATATGATAGCCAGAGATGGAAATAGAATTGAATTGGGGCATGTTTTTGGCCGTGTAGGCAAAGATATCGGCAATAATTCGAAGTGAAGGTGCCGGAGGGTAGATATACGTATTGCGCACCATAAACTCTTTTAGGATGTCATTTTGGATGGTCCCTTTCAGCTGCTCCGGCCTGATGCCCTGCTCTTCGGCGGCCACGATAAAAAAAGCCATGATCGGAATTACAGCACCATTCATAGTCATGGACACGGACATTTTATCCAGTGGGATACCGTCAAAAAGCACCTTCATATCCCTCACCGAGTCAATGGCCACACCTGCCTTTCCTACATCTCCCTGCACCCTGGGATGGTCGGAATCATAGCCCCGATGGGTGGCGAGGTCAAAAGCAACCGAAAGCCCCTTTTGTCCCGCTTTAAGGTTTCTTTTATAAAACGCGTTGGAATCTTCAGCCGTGGAAAAACCTGCATACTGCCTCAGGGTCCAAGGACGGGTACGGTACATGGTACTGTAGGGTCCCCTCAAAAATGGAGGAATCCCGGCCACATACTCAGTATGAAAAGGAGCTGCTTTCTCCGACTTTTCCTGCCTGGTGGCTTTTAGTTGGGATAATCCGGTTAAGTCAGGCCTCATTGTTCAGTGGTTTTAGGTCCTTTATTCAAGCGAGGGAACACCTTCCACCATCCTCCGTCCTCTTCTAGCTGGGCCAACGTTTTTTCTACCTTTTGTAGAAGGGTTTCGACCAAATACTCTACATAATACGATCCATCCACCGCATCACCCAGCTTATCAAAATGGCTTTCATATCGCAACAGATTGGAGACATTGGCTGCTGTCCTGCGGGAAAACACAGCAGAAGCATCTTCGCTGTGCCCCTTCACCCAAAGTGCATCACTACCTCCCAAAATCACCAACATGGCCTCTAAAGTGTTTCTGACCATGTTGTTTTCACTATCCTTGTCATCGTGGTTGTCATCACTTGTACTGGCAAAAACATACAGCGCGTGCGATCCATCCTCGACTTCATACAACTGAAGTAACTTCCGGAACATTATCCTCAGTACTTTTATCTTTGACTGGTGCAAGAAGAAATCACTTCCAGCTGATATAAAAGCAAAAAGATTATCCAGCACCTCCTCCAGCACCTCGCCCTGGCTGGTCAAGATATCCACCACTTCCAACATAGCACCCAGCCCATAAGTAATCTCATGGGTAACATTAAACCGGGAGTGATAATAGTATGAAAAATCTATACAAAGTCCCCTGTATCCTGAATAGTCCCTTGTCAAGCCATGCAAGGTTATTAGCTCTCGTGCCACCGCCAGCTGCGTTGTCTTTGACCTCAAGCCCATCACCAAAGCATCCCACAAGACCCCTCCACGAAGCTGGGATTTTTCTGAAATATTGGCATCAGCCCATCGCAAAAACTGCTGAAGGACTCTTACAGCATTTCCTTTTGGTTTTAACCATATTGCCAAAAATTCAGGTTTCACTTTATGCAGTAACACATCCAAATCCCCTTCGCCAGACCACTGCATGACGACCCCATCAATCCCCAAAGCCAACACCGCCGAAATGACATCAGGTGAATCATTGTCCAAATCTATAAATGATATATTTTCCCATTGCTCCCGCCGGAAAACGGGATTGCCAAGTAAGCTAGACAGGTTGCCCGGTCCGCGGTCTTCAGCAGCAAAAAAAGGAGGAATCACCAAGCCTTCAAACTCGTCATTGAACATCAGCTGCTCAACATTATTGGCGCCCGTCTCGATCAATGCCTGCCTGATCCAGTCTTTCTTGGTCGAAGGTGGATATCCATAAAAATTTTCATCGGTCATATCTGGGTGCTGCATCAGCTAAATATCAATATAAACTACCTTAAAAATAAGGATTTCGATCAAAAATCCTATTCATTTTTCACCCAATAACTTCCTAAGCTCTTTCCAGTTAAGTGTTCCTATTCCCACATTATTTTTGTATATTCCAAATTAGAATTCAGACTGGACAAAAGGCCAACTCCTTTCCAGAAATCCTGTATTTAGAGGAAGAAGCATCATGATCATTGGCAGCAGCAAAGGATATGCCTGCCCTGAAAATTGATTTCCCAAATCTGAAACAGGGGCATCATTAAAAATGAACAATCGTACTCACAAAAAAAACAATAAGCACAATGACCTTAACAGAAAACTCTAGCTAAGTCA